>JANMEI010000590.1:0-2400 GCA_031376865.1 Acidimicrobiia bacterium
ATCGCCAACCATTTCTCGGCGTTATTGCCCGACAACAAGCATTTTCTGATCAACATTTACGGGCTGCACTTTTCCGAAGTCACCCCCGACAACTTGGTCGTATGCGACTTCGAAGGCCGAGTTGTGAGAGGTGATGGTGCACCGGCAGCGAGCGCAAAGCACATCCACGCACCAATTCACCGCTTACTTCCCCAAGCCCGGGTATTGCTGCACACGCATCAGCCCCACGCAACTGCACTCACCATGTTGCAAGGTGGCCGGCTTGAGCACGCGCTGCAATCCACCGCAAGGTTCTATGGCCGCGACGTCTACGACACCGAGTACGACGGGGTGGCACTATCAGACACGGTGGGCGAACGGATGGCGAACCTGATTGGCCACAGCGAAATCGTGTTTCTTGGCAATCACGGTGTCATGACCCTCGGACCCACCGTTGCCCGCGCATACGACGATCTCTACTTCCTCGAACGGGTGGCAAAGACACAACTGCTTGCCGCGTCTTCGGGACGTCCCCTCGCCCCTCTATCCGAGCCGATGCTCGAAGCAACTAGCCGTCAGTCCACTTACGAACGCCTTAATCTCGGCTATGCCGAAAAACACTTTGCTGCGCTGAAGCGGCTACACGGTTTCGCCTAGTTACCCGTCGGTTGGGTCGTTGAACATCGTCGCAAACGTTCCGGCGATGCGCTCCTCGGCAAGTTGCACATAAGCCGGGTCTGTCTCAAAACCAAGGTATTGGCGGCCCGCTTGGATAGCTGCTACCGCTGTTGTTCCTGCCCCCATAAATGGGTCAAGGACTACATCACCTTTATAGGTGTACAGATGAATGAGTTTCTCGGGCAATGCGACAGGGAATGGTGCAGGATGGCCAACTCGTTTCGCCGATTCAGGCCGTAGCTTCCACACGTCAAGGGTGGACTCCATAAACGCTTCCTTGGTGATGGTGTCCACATGTGGCAACCCGAGTTTGGCTCGATCAGCACGGCTATGCGCTCGATCAAATCGTCCTTTCGAAGCGACGATGACTCGCTCGGTCAGGTCCCGAAGCACTGGGTTGGCAGCCGATTGGAACGATCCCCACGCGCAGTTGTTTCCAGCGCCTTCTGCCTTCTGCCACAAGATTTCACCACGCAGCAACAGTCCAAGGCGATCCTGCAAAATCCACGTGACGTCCGCTGACAACGAACGATACGGCTTGCGGCCAAGGTTGGCCACGTTGATCGCCAGTCGCCCACCTGGCTCAAGAACCCGTACACACTCCGCAAACACGGCTTCGAGCATCTGCAGAAACTCGACATATGTCGAAGGGATTCCATCTTCACCAAGTGTTTGTTCGTAGGCTTTGCCGGCGAAGTAAGGCGGCGAGGTGACGACTAAGCCGACACAGTTGTCGGGGACTTCTTCAATGTATCGTGCATCTGCGCAAAAGATTGTGTTGGGGGTCGGACAGGTGGCAACGGTGTCGTCGTCTGAAACACGCGGCGGCGCGAACCGAGCATAAAAGTCGGAGGCATCGTGCCCTTCTCGTTTCCCTGCCCCAAAAGCTGAGGTGCTGGTGCTTTGTCGCTTTCCGGCGGCCACGCACAGACCCTATTCGACGGTTCGTCCTTTCGAAGGGAGGGCCGCCGTTTGCACCTCGTATTGCTGGATGAGCGGCGGAATCGTTGGGGACAGCGAAGCAGTGATCGTCACCGTGTGGGTTCCGCTTTGCCCGCTCAGCGACCCTGACGCTGCAGACGTTGACAAAAAGGACCAGTGATCGACAACACCGACTTCCAACGCCGTGACTTTCGCGTCAACGATTCGTCGATCAATGGGAAAGTCCAATGGAACGTTCATCGCAAATGAGTGGGTGACTAACCCATCGGGTTGTTCGAACAGCGCAATTGCCAACGATCGAAGCTCCGCCTCCAAGACTGCGCTCGCATCCCAGCGACGGTCGGTGTTCGCAAACACGTCACTTGCCAACCGTTCGACCAGTTCGTTGGTGACGAGACTCATCGGGAGGTAGGTGCGGTTTCCGAGACCGATGACGCCAACACCAGCATCTGGCACCCACCGCATGTTGGATCCGTAACCAGGCAGCCCGCCCGAATGTGACACCACCTTGCCGAGCTTCGGATGTTGGCTGATCATCACGCCCATTCCGTACCCGATCATTGAGAGTCGTGCGCCTCGGGGTGTTTCGCGGATTGACACCGGCGATGCGGTGTGGACCTGTTGCATTTCTCGGCGGCTAGCCCGGCTGAGCACCGGCGAGTCGGGCTCATCACGGGAGGGAAACGCATCGACAAGAAATCCGACCCACCGTGCGAGGTCTGCAATCGTTGACCATAGTCCCCCCATCGGGGCGAAGGCCCCGTCGTTCAAGGGTGCGAGCTCATCGAGGTCCGCAACTCG
>JANMEI010000628.1:0-2822 GCA_031376865.1 Acidimicrobiia bacterium
AACGTGTCGAACACGCCTGCGCCTGCGGAGGTTTGGTCGGTAGGGCCTGACTGTTCGGAACTTTTAGCCGAGCAGTCCTTTGATTGCGACGAGTTCGGTCGTGCGCATCTCAAGGAGTTTTTGGGCGATGGGTTTGAGTTCGGGATCGGTTCCTTCGCTCAGTACCCTCTCGGCCATTTTGATGGCACCTTCGTGGTGCTTGACGAGAGTCGAAAGGAACATGGTGTTGAACTCCTTACCGGTCGCGGCGGCGAGGGAGTCAACGGTTTCCGGTGTAGCCATGCCGTCCATCTTTGCCATCTCTTCTTTGGACAACTCGAGTGGCTTGCCCCACGTGGTGAGTAAACCTTCGATTGCCGTGAACTCGGGGCTTGGCGCGATGATCGATTTTCCAAGCTCCAAAATTTCTGGCCGAGCACCTGCTTTTGGATCCAATGCAATTTCGGCGAGTTCAACTGCTTGGGCGTGATGACCAAGCCCACCTTGGGAAAAGCGGACGTCAACGTCGTTGGCGGCTACTGGTGCAGCGACCTGCGTTGCAACTGCCGCACTGACGGTTGACTCAGCTATCTCTGAAGTAGCTGTGGTTGCACCGTCAGAGCCGCAAGCGGTAAGCCCGCCGGAAACTAGAAACAAGATAGGAAGGAAACGCTTCATGGCTGTGGTCCTCAGGTTGAGTGGTGGCTGGGTGAAAGAGCAAGTTGAGTGGTGGTTTGACGAACTGGTTCGTGGGCAGACTCCGAAGCAGCCGGAACTCGAACCACCAGCGAAGCGGTAACGGCCATTGCAAACAGGCCCAGTGCTACTTCGATTCCAATTTTTTGTCGGAAGCTATCGATGGTCGATTGGCTCAACGAATCGCTTCGCGCGACTAGACGAACCGTGGCTTTTCGATTGCTGTTACCAAGCAGCAGCATGACCGCGACAAGGAAGATCTTCGCCGTGATCAGACGGGTGTGTGCCTGACTCAAACTGGAGAACGAGACCCCGGCGAGCCTGATGCTCTGCACGCCACCAGTTACAACGACAATAAGCACGCTCGCAAATGCGGTGTTCGACAGGCGTTTCATCGTAAGCACTCCTTCAGCCGCTCCGATCCGCTTCACGACCAACGGGTTAAGAGCGATTGCTGCGACAATGGGCAGACCCACCACCCACGTTGCCGCTGCCGCTTGATGAGCAATGTCGATCGGGAATCCGATCCAGGCCCATCGTTGCGACTTCGCGTGGCCGCCATAAGACCACGTCGCCAGCAGCGCTATTGCAAGAGTAACGAGCACAATTTTCGCTTGTTGCATGCGCGCATAGAAGTGTCGAGAGACGGCAAATGCAGCTGCCGCAAGGAGCGTCCGACCGATCAAACTTTTTCCAACATCGAAGGAACGAACCTTAGCCAGTGACCCCGCAAACGAACCGGACTCGATGTCAATCGCCAGAATGAGAATCTGAAGAAGCGCCAACACTGCGACGGCCAGCGACGAGAAGACGATGGTGCGTCGAAGACTTGTCTGGCGAAATGCGGTCGGCCATATAAAGAGTCCGGTCGCAAGCACTCCAACCAACGCGAAGATTGCGCCATAAGAACCGAAACGAAGTAACCAACGCAACCAATTCGGCGCTCCTCCCACGTCGGTCGCATCCGAATCGCGTGGCAGCAGCACAGCGTCTTCGGCAGGCGCAATTGGCGCATCCAGCACTACTGCAGTGGAGGGCGGACCAACCAACGACGGAATAGTGGGGGACAGCGGCGGTACGGTAGTCAACGGCCCAACGTTTGCAGCCAAAGCCCGTGTTGTGGTGAGCGCAGTAGCCGCTTCAACTGGGCTTGGAGACGCTGAGTCCACAGTGGATGGTGCAGGCAAGCCAGTGGCAACAGTGAAGGTGACTTTGTTCGACACTGGATGGCCATCGGTGCTGATGAGCTTCCAACGAACTGAATAAACGCCGTCGGCAAGTGGTGGAAGCCCAACAATCACCTCAAGGTCACCGGCCGACAAAATGTTCAGTGGTTTCCGAGAACCGGATGGTTCAATGAGGAATGCTGTGACACTGTCGGAACCGACGGGGCTTTTGAAAAAGAACGAGATTGTTTTCGGCGAAACCGACAACACATCACCTTGAGCGGGATTACTCGTTTTCTCGCGATTGTGGGCAGATACCGGGCTATTCAGTCCAAGCAAAACGAGGGTGAACAGTGTCGTGACCAACAACGACGCAGTTCGAACACGTGGAACGATCCTGGTGTAGCGAGGGGAAAGTGGAAAAGGACTCATACAGCACCTCAAACCTACTACACCGTGTCGAAGCAACTGGGCCACCACAACTCTGGACCTCAACACGTACTCAGCAATCGATCTACGACAGCATGTAGTATCGTCAAAAGTCCTCTTCAAAAAAGGCTGTGCGCTATGCGTTTTCGATACGTTGCTTTCATCGTCGCTCTCACGAGCAGCGCCATGCTCACAGCCTGCGGATCTTCCGCCGAATCGAACGCTGCTGCGTTTAACGATGCCGATGTGTCGTTCGCCCAGAACATGATTCCGCATCACCAGCAGGCGGTCGAAATGGCCGACATCGCGTTGAAAGACAGCAGCGGCGCGTCCATCGAAGTCGCAGATCTGGCGAAACGGATTCAAGGCGCCCAGCAACCCGAGATAGATGTGATGTCAGGATGGCTGAAAACCTGGGGCAAAGAATCTGCGCCCACCACCGAGATGGCTGACATGGAAGGCATGGACCATTCGTCGATGAGCGGCATGGAGGGCATGATGAGTGCTGAAGAAATGGCGACCCTGAAATCCGCCACCGGCCCGGCGTTCGAT
>JANMEI010000652.1:0-2698 GCA_031376865.1 Acidimicrobiia bacterium
GGGGAAGCTGTGCTGACAAGTTCCGTGTGCACTGGATGGTCAACCAAACGGCGTCGTAACCGTAAGTGCGGCGAGAGTAGCCACCCTCACAATGCGGGCAGCCTTAGCTGCGAAGGCCGGGTCGATCGTGATCAGCGCATCAGCCTGCAGTTTGCACACAGCGAGGTACTCGGCCGCAAAGGTATCCCACCCCTGCTCACGTGCAATTTTCCAGGCTGTCCGTCGTGACACGCGGTCGCCGAGCAGCCGAATCTTCAGCTCGGTGATCCGCTCGTGACGTTGGAGCGCGACCTCCTCAGTGATCTCACCGGCACGAACTGCGGCGAGAAGCAGCGAGAGGGCTTCGGAACGAATCAAGTTGGGAGCAACAAGTTGATGAGATGAGCTGATCTCAATTTCTTCTGCCACCAAATGAAGCAACGTCGGAGCGTCGATGACATAGCGAGACATTCCGTCACCATACAAGGCGCATTCGGCTCAGCTTTCAATAGATTTTACCGGCGCACTTCGATGCCTCGGCCAGCGCCCGTTACGGGGCGACGTCTTCAGTTAGGGCGGCGAAATCGCTTTTCGCCGCCTTGTACCACCGCGTACCGGACACGGGATGTTTCCATCGACCTTTCATGGCCGACAACGCATCGATGTGAGTCGCGTCTCCTTGGGCAACCGAAGCTTTTAAGTGCGCATCTTGAGCCTTGATTATCTCATCGGCGGAATTGCCCTGGTGGGCCAGGTCGCATGGTCCGCCAAGTTGTTTACAGGTCATTGTTTTCATCTTTTTGATCTTTCGTAGTTGTTGTTCTGGTGGAGTCATACGCCGCTGCGGTTGCTAAATCGCGGCGCTGGTTGATGGTCATATTGGCAAGCACCTCGGGGTCAGCGATCAGCTCGATCTCGGCGACGAGTCCTGTCGCAACGTGGAACACGAACGCCGCTTTGACAGTCCCTGCCGCAATCCACGCTGCACCTCGTTCACCATCAATGAATACGGGCGCAGCACCTTTGGCACCGTTCATGCGAGCGGCAACCTCAGCCGCCCCATTGTAGAGTCGGTCGGCCCCCATCGCGTGCCCCACACCGTCTGCGCGCATAACTACATCGGGAGCCAGCAACGACATCAACCCCGTGAGATCACCGCCACGTGCGGCCGCCAAAAAAGCCTCGACAACGCGTCGATTGTCCGCATGTGCCAACACCTCCGCTGCCGGTTCGGGAAGACCCTGGGTTTTCCGACGAGCCCGGCTGGCCAACTGACGAACTGCGGTCACTGACCGTCCGAGCACTACGCCGATCTCCTCGAACGGGTAGCCGAAGACATCGTGCAACACGAACGCCACTCGTTCTGCTGGAGCTAGCGCGCCGAGAACAACTTGCATCGCCGCGCCGACTTGCTCGGCCAACACCACATCTGCCTCGGGATCAATTGCTCGGGTCTCGACGGTCGCCGCTGATTCGAACTGAGACCGGTTGGCTCGCTTGCGAAGATGATCCAAACACAACCGAGTCACTACGGTGGTCAGCCAAGCAGGTAGGTCATCAATGCCTTCGGCACGACTCAATCGAAGCCGTGCTTCTTGCAACAGATCATCAGCGTCAGACGCAGAACCCAGGACCCGTGTCGCAATGCGGCCCAGTCGGTCACGTTCATGTTCGAAGAGCTGAAGCCGATCCATGTCCACACCATGATGACGTGCCAGCGGAACGAAACGTGACTACCTCATCATCGTGTCTGGTGTCGGCTAGTCACGGTCTTGCCAGGTACAGATGCAGATTTCGTTGCCTTCCGGGTCTGCGAGTACCCAGAACGCTCGCGCCGAATCCGAGTTGAGGAGCAGTCCACCTGCAGCGACCGCTTGAGTAATTCGTTCTTCAGCGACATCGTGAGGGACTTTGAGGTCGAAATGGATGCGGTTACGTTGGGGGCGCGGGTTGTCCATTTGTTGGAACCAAAAAGGCGGCCCGATTCGTAATGGGTCCATGATTGCGTCGACCGATTCTTCAGGGTTTGCTGGTGGTTCGTCGATATATCCCAAAATGGCTTTCCAGAAAGGGATGATTGCAGCGATGTTGAGGGCATCTATTGCGACGTCGAGCACTGCGACTCTGGCGGGGATAGCAATGATCAATTGTTTGGTGGCCAGTTCACTGATGGTTGCTGCGAGGTTTGCGTCGAGTTCGGTAAGACCGTTCACGGCATGAGTAGTGAGCGTGATCCGCACGGTGCCCGGGTAGCGAACGTCGATGTCGGGGTGATGGTCGAGACTTTCAGCGGCATCCATAACGTGGTCCACAAAGTGTCGAGCTTCAAGAAAACTTGTTGCCACGAATTGGGCGACCAGGCAAGAGCTGAGAACTCGCCAATCGGGTAACGCGAACTGGTCATCGAATGCAGAGCGAGCGATGCGAACCGTGTTTTTCATTACGTCTACCTTTCAGTTCAAACGTTGTCAACGCTGCAAGTAGGCGGCTTCGACATGCGATTGCTTCCTTCGCATCTTGGCTGATCGGGCAGGACTACTGGTTTCTCTTTTTTGTAGGGGTTTCCCGAATGCGGAAAACACGGCGTCCAGTCACGATCCAGTAGTCGAAACTCGACGGTCAATGAACGGTCAATGACGGGACCTCATATGAACTACGAACTTCTTGCGCAAGCTCACCGGTTGGAACATCACGACCTGTGCAACAAGGCTGAGCTGGC
>JANMEI010000795.1:0-5901 GCA_031376865.1 Acidimicrobiia bacterium
CTCAAAGCGGGGGCCAGCAGGGTCCTGGGAGTTGCCGACCTCCCTGGACTTGTAGCGGGAATTCGTTGCTACGTAACCGAACCAGATCTCGGCGGCGCCTCATTGGCAACCTTCGCATCGACCAACCCCGACGGTTCCGTGACCCAGGGCATCAATCTCCCATCCAGTGTGAGTGGGTTCAACCCCTTTACGGCTGCTGGTGTATGTCCACAGAAAGCGACCGATGGAAAGTGTGTCGCTGGGTACAGCTATTCATCGGCACCAACCAGAGCTGACGGCCAAACGATCACCGTCACCAACCGTTTCGTTGGCGAGCTATTGGTTTCTAAGGTGGTTGCAGGAGACCCACGATCAAACATCGCAATTTACGAACTCAACGTGTTGTGCAATAGCGCTATCGGAGCAGGACCGAACGAAACATTTCTCCTCAAGGACCGTCAATCTAAACTCTTTAGCGGCGTGGTTTCGGGAGCAACTTGCAGCGTGACCGAAACCCGTTCAGACGGAGCATCTGCAACATTTGCCGACAACAGTGGAGCAAGCGCAACCGACGGACTAATTACCATCACGGGCAGTGCTGCGACCTGTAGCGATGCTCGATTGTTGCTGTTCCCTGATTGCCGCGCCAACGTCATCATTACGAACTCGTATGGCCCTTCGACTGTTGCGTCGGCCACTACGGCAGTCCCGACGCCAGGAGCCACGCCAACAACGAGTTCTGGTGCCGTCACCACCGCTGCTCCACTCGCTGCAGCACCGGTCGATGAGCCTTCCGTGCTCGATGAATCCGAAGAAACAGTCGGCTAGCTCGGCTGGCAGAGCGCACCGCTAATTCTTAACCAACAGGGTTGGCGGGCATCCCATATGCGCGCTTGGCGATGGATGCTAGATAAGGAATCAGGCGTTCCTGAGCACCGCTGCCACCTCGGCCAAGGTCTCGAACGATCAACGCTTTCATCGACCAGATGGCAAGATGTAAGGCTTTCAACGCGTCTTCGTTGGGCACTCCAAGTTCGGCCAGTACCGATGCAGCAAATTCGTCGGTGAGCTGATTGGTCAAGGAGTACACCGGCCCGATTGCGTCACGAAGTTCCTTGTTCGTACTGGCCGCAGACGCCAACTCGTAGGTCCAAGCCAAATTTGGATGGTTCAGAATCCGCCACATCATCTGGAGGAGCAACTCATGGTCGAGCGGGCGCGGGAGGCTCTCGAACTCGGCCAAGCATCGGTGAATGTGCAGTTCAAGTGTCCGCTCGAACGTGGCCACCACGAGCAAGAGTTTTGACGGATAGTACCGAAACAATGTCCCTTCGCTCATCCCACTTGCGACGGCAACATCTGCGGTGCGAAGGCGACTGAACCCGACAGATTCAACCGTATGAAGTGAGGCAGACAAAATTGACTCAATAGTCCTGGCTCGTCGATCTTCATTCTTCATCGGGTGACCACCGAGGTATCACCTTGTGGATAGATCGTTTCGAACAGAAAACACAGATAGTCAAGAAGCTCGTCTTCTTTCCCTACTGACCAGCCCGCCATTTGATCGGTGACAAGACCTTGAATTGCCAAAATACTCAGGTCTGCTGCGTCTCGACTCTCGTCAAAAGGAAGTGACAGGCACTGTTGGATGATCGCGACTGCGGCGATCTGCAAATCGTGTGCCGTCGACTGAATGACTGGGCCTGCTACTCGCTCCAGTTCCGGATCGGCTCGCACAGCGGCAAACAATTCGTGTAGCCAACTCGATTGACGATCTGCGAACAACTCCCAGAGGACGCCCAACATCACGCGAACATTGACAGGCGACTCCAGTCCAAGAAGTGCTTGGCCGATCCGTTCCAAGAGGCCCGTCAGCGCTCGTTCTGATGCAGCGGCTACCAGGTCTTGTTTCGTTGGAAAGTAGTGAAAGAGGGTTCCTTCACTGAGCCCGCTTCGCTTGGCGACGTCGATCGTACGAAGGCGGCTGTAACCGCCAGATGCCAACGTTTCAATCGCTGCCCGGACGACCGTTTCGCGTGACGCCTCACTTCGATCTGCGTTTTTCACTGTCCTCCTTGCCTGCAAACTTTCTAAGCGTATCTAGGGTAGCCGTCGGTACGTTGATGACACGGATGCTCACTTGCAAAGAACAAAGTGACCACTTGCTTACCCGTTGGAGTTCGTGAAATCCTGAGGAAATTGACTGAGTCGTTTCCGTTGCAATCAGCTCATCAATGGAACTCTCGAACTCCCGTCAATCGAGTAGAGCCTTGTGATTTCAACGTTCCCGGCATCCCTCGGTCAAATAGCGAGAAGAGATGAGTGGTCACTAGGTGAAATAAAGCATCAAGTGCCCACTTCTTTCATCAAAAAGGTTTAAGCCAAAAAACAGTTCTGCCCGATGAGAACACATCCCACCCCGATGTGATTCTCAAGGAGCACTACCCAATGTCCAATCTCCCTCTAGGCCGGCGAGCACGCCGACAACGTTTAGCGATGCGTGGCGCCGCTGGTGTGTTGTCGATGTTTAGCGCCGTCAGCGGATTCCCATTCGCTGCCTCAATCCCGAGTGCATCCGCTGCACCCGGCGACGTAGAAGGCACCGTCTGGCAAGACACCAAGCCCAACGGAGTGCGTGATACTGCAGCTCCAACCGAAGCAGGTATTCAGGGCGTCACCGTAACGCTCTTCGCCAACGACGACTCAGCTGCCGGTACTGCAACCACCACCGCCAACGGCACCTACGCCGTGACCCCAACCAAGCCGGGCCCCTGGCGCCTCGAATTCACCAACTTGCCCAAGGACTATGTCGCCGGACGAGAGACCGTTGCCGACAACGGTTCATCTGTACGCTTTGTATCGGCAGCAGGCACAAAAAATGACCTCGCGATCACCCTCCTCGGAGAGTACTGCCAGGCAAATCCTGACTACATCAGCAACTGCTTCACGATCGGCCGGGCCGATCAAGCAAGCGCTACCCGCTCAGCGTTGTTCCAGGTTCCTGGCGATGCTCGTGGCTATGAAGGTGGTCCATTCTGGACGCCGTTCGCCAACAAGGCGACCGCTAACCAAATCGGCGCTACGTATGGTCTTGGGTACCAGAACACATCAAACAGCTCCTTTGCAAGTGCCTACATGCGCCGCTTTGTTGGTTTTGGTCCTGCAGGCATCTCGGCCATTTACAAAAACAACGCACCATTCGTGAAACTGGCCGATTACGGCATCGACGTTGGCACGGACGTTCACGTCTTGACGGCTCCAAACCGGATCAACAACCATGACGCCCCTGCATTCGCCGCAGTCGGCAAAACAGGTCTCGGCGACCTCGACGTGTCGGTTGACGGCAAGCGCATCTACACCGTCAACATGTTCAAGAAGCAATTGGTTTCGATTCCGCTCACGCGCGCTGGAGCGCTCAACGTTGCTGCCGCCGGAAGCATTGCTGCCACCAACTCGGTGCCAGCCGAACAACAAATAGCTCAGTTCGATATCCCAACCGGTACCGGTTGTCCCATCGCAAACTGGCGTCCGATGGGCATTGGCATGCGTGGCACGTCGGTGTTTGTCGGTGGTGTGTGCTCGGATCGCCAGATCACTATCCATTCTCTTGACCCGGCCACGGGCACCTGGACCCAAAACGTTGCTTCGTTCGACGTCAGCTTCGAACGGCAGGGCGGCGAAACATTCAAGGTTTGGAACGACACGGAAATCGCCGTCGTCAACGGGCAACAGTATGCCAATTCTCAGGCCATGTTGGCAGACATTGCATTTGATGGCCAGGACCTGGTCCTTGGTCTACGCGACCGTTGGGGCGACCAAACCGGCTACGCCATGCTCACCACGAACACTGCGAACACCACCACTCGCTACCAGGGTCAAACCGCCGGCGATACGTTGCGTGCGTGTTGGAATGGTGCCTCCTGGACACTGGAAAACAACGCGTCGTGTGGAACTCGGACCAACAATCCTGGCATTGGCAACAACGACGGACCCGGTGGTGGCGAGTACTACCACCAAGACGACATCATCATCTACGACTACACCACAGCTGGTGTTGCGTCGCAGAATGATCGTCCAGGCTGGCATCGCAACATGAGCGAAGGTGGCTTGGCCACTGCATCATCAGGCGGCACCGTGGCTACAACGTTTATGGACCCGCAGGACTGCAACTCGCAGGGTCTTGCCTGGTTCGACAATGGCACCGGCAACCGTGTCCAGTCATGGCACTTCGATCAGACGACCAACTGCTACCACCAGCCAACACTGTCGGCCGAAGGATTCGGCAAGACCAACGGCATGGGTGACATTGAAGCATTGTGCGACGAAGCTCCATTCGAAATCGGTAACCGTGTGTGGGCCGACCTCGACAAAGACGGTCGTCAAGACGCAAATGAGCCAGCACTTGCTGGTGTCACCGTTGAGCTGTACGACACTGATGGCGCTACGAAGATCGGCGAAGCCATCACTGACGCAGCGGGCAACTATGTGTTCTCCAATGCAGTTGGCACCGACCGCGGCGACGCCAAGTACGGCATCACTGCGCTCAAGGCATCTACTAACGGATACGTCATCAAGGTTCCAGCCGGCCAGACCGTGTTGGACAAGATGACTACCACTAACGCCACTGCCGCTGCCGCCGCCGACGATGCCACCGCAACTGACTCTGACTCAAACGGTGTCGTTGTCGCAGTAAACGGCGCAACGGCAATCGTCAACACCGGCATCGCCGGCACCAACGATCACACCATCGACTTCGGCTTCTCGCCTTCGTATTCACTCGGTAACCGAGTGTGGATCGACAACGACAACTCTGGTGCCTTCAACGGCTCCGAGGTTGGTGTTGACGGCGTCAAGGTCACCCTCTACCGGGCAGACGCTGCTGGCAAAGCCATCGGCGCCATCTTGGCTACGGAGACCACCACTGGCGGCGGCTTCTACCGCTTCGATGAACTTGGCGCAGGCGACTATGTCGTCGTCGTCGATGCCATGAACTTCACCGCTGGTATGCCGCTGGCCGGATACATCAGCTCGACGGGCGCTTCGCAAGAAGCCGACGCCAACACCAACGCTGACAACAACGACAACGGCCTCGATGCCGTGATCGCTGCTGGCGAAGTTGGCGCAGGCGGGATCGCATCATCGAAGGTAACCCTAGGTGGACTTACTGATGAGCCAACGGCTGAAACCCCAGTTCAAGGTGCTCGTCCGGAAACCACGGTTGACGCTCGTTCAAACCTGACCGTCGACTTTGGCTTCAACAAGCGTTACGAACTCGGCAACCGAGTGTTCTTCGATGCCAACAACAACGGCCTCCAAGACACCGACGAAACCGGAGTCTCCAACGTGAAGGTCAGCCTCTACAAAGCTGATGCTGCAGGCAAGCCGGTATGTGCGCCTGTAGCAACCGCAACCACCGACGCAGACGGGCGCTACCTGTTTGAAAACCTGTTGCCTGGCGACTACATCGTTGGCGTTGACGGCACCAACTTTGCTGCTGGCGCACCACTTGACGAGCGGTTCTCCTCGACCGGTGCTGGCCAAAGCGCCAACCCCAACAGCGACATCGACCGTGACGACAACGGCATCGACACCCCTGTCACTGACGCCTGCGGAACAGACAGCATCGTCTCTGGTGTCGTCACCCTTTCGGGCGACGAGAAGACCGGCGAGACCGACAAGGCAACACCAGCCTCGGCCGCACCGGACACCCAGTCGAACCTGACCGTTGACTTTGGCTTCTACTCCAAGACCGCAGTGTTCCAGTTGGGTAACCGTGTCTTCATGGACGCCGACAACTCCGGCATCATGAACGGCGCCGAAATGCCAATCGCTAACGCAAAGGTATCGCTGTACAAGGCCGATGCAGCTGGCAACCCAACCGGTGTTGCCGTTGCAACCGACGTGACCGACGCTGCTGGTTTC
>JANMEI010000810.1:0-2067 GCA_031376865.1 Acidimicrobiia bacterium
CTGACGCGGCCGCTCAGTGGACAGTTTTGCCAGCGGGTGTCGACACTCCCATGCGCCAAGCCTACCGTTCGCATCAACCAGTACTCCTCGGCACACTCGCAGCCACCCAGGCACTGTTCCCACACCTACTTGAGTTGGCCACCGACGCTGGTCTGCCCGCCAGCGCGTCGTTTCCGCTGGTGAATGCGCAAGAAGAAACAGTCGGTGCGATCGGGTTCGGATGGGCCACACCGCAAACCTTTGGCCCCAATCAGATGGCCATGCTCGGCACCGCCGTTGGCCTTGCGGGTCAGGCACTCGAAAGGTCGGCACTGTTTGATCGTGAGCAATCAGCGCGTCTGAGAGCAGAAGCAATGCAAAAGTTCTCGGCAGATCTAGTGGTGGCTGACTCAGTTGATGAAGTTGCAAACGCCATTGTCCGAAACGCTGCGCTGGTCTTCGAGGTTGAACGTGTCACGTTGTCTGCTCGTGAACCGGGTAAGCAAACGCTCACACTCACGGCAACAACCGGGTATGCACCGGGTACCCATCCGTCTTGGTCAGAGTCCACCGTAGACAGTGTCGCGCCAACTACCGATGCCCTCCGGTCGCTCAAACCGGTGTCGGTAACTCGCATTACCGAGGGCCCTTATTCCCACCACTCGCACCCGCTCGGGCCATCACTGAGCGATAGCTGGCTGACGCTCCCGCTCCCTGTCGAGTCGTTTCACCCAGCCGTGCTGGTGCTTGCGCTTGGGGCAGTGACTCCCCTGTTGACTCGCACACATGACGATTTCGTGATCCGTGCCGCCCGAGCCCTGGATCGTGAAAAGCGCAATGAAATCACCCGCCACAATGCTGAACAAGCGCGCTTACTTTCGCTTGCAGTGGCACAACTCGCTGCAGCGGAAACGCAGGAGCAGGTCGCCGTTGCGTTTGCTGCGTCGCTCGCCTCGTTGACTGCTTCAACTGGTCTGCTCGGGGCGTTAAACGAACTCGACGGCAACCTTCGTGTTCTGCACCAGGCTCAATTCAACCGAGGAGAATCCGAGAGCAATCTCCTTCGCTCACCGGATCAAGTTCTTCATCTCGATCATCATGTCCTCGCCCGGCTCAGTTCGGGTACAGAGTTCTTTGAATCTGACGGTGACCAAGCTACTGCAGCGTTGCTCAGCGCACTCGTTGGTTTCGAGGTCGCTCACGCCTTCGGAACCGGGGTTCAATCATTGGCGGCGTTGCCGCTCATGAATGAAGGCCATGCCATTGGACTCATTGTGCTGATGTTCGATGAGCGACAATTGTTTGACGACGAACAACGAGTCGAACTGACTACTTATGCAGCGTTATGTTCCAATGCGCTGGCTCGAGCTGATCGATTCGCACGCGAGCACGAGGTTGCAGTTATTTTGCAAGCGAGCTTACTTCCGCAGGTTCCTGACGAGTTAGACGTGTTTGGCTTGGCGGGCCGTTACCGACCAAGTATGCGTAACGTGTCAGTCGGAGGTGACTGGTTCGATGCGATTCGCCTTCCGGCCGGGCAAGTACTGCTGGTGGTCGGCGATGTGGTTGGCCATGGCATTTACTCAGCCGCCGCGATGGGAAAGTTGTCCACGGCGACTCGTGCGTTGTCACAGATCTTCCAAGAGCCGGCAACACTGATGGGGGCGCTCGACAAGTTCGCACGATCAGAAAGCGATTTGCTGTATGCCAGCCTTGCACTCGTGATCCTCGATGACGTTGCCGGAACTATTACCTCGTCGCTAGCCGGACACCCTGCGCCAATCATCCGGATGTCAGACACCACCACCCACGAGCTGGAGTGCGGGCGGGGCCCGGCCCTCGGCGCCACAACCGTGCCCCGAACCCAACACACTGTGCTGTTGACAGGATGCTCACTTCTCGTGTTGTACACAGACGGCTTGACCGAACGGCGCGACGACCACATCGACAGCCGCATTGCTCGACTCGTTCACGAAATTCGCGAAACGAATCAGTCCGCTTCGGAGTTAGCTGATCACCTGTTGGCGGTGATGCTCGGCACCGATCAAGCCGATGACGCTGCTGTTCTCATTGTTGATTTCACCCAGC
>JANMEI010000838.1:0-3259 GCA_031376865.1 Acidimicrobiia bacterium
CCCCAAACACACTTCCCCCGACTTCCCACCTCGATCCTTGACAACCAAAAACGGGCGGCCTAGCGGTTCGCCACAACGGTGGCAACGTGGTGAGCTAACACCATCGTTGGCACCATGGTGTTGGCAGCTGGGATACGGCGAAACAGCGAAGCGTCGGCAACCCACACATTGTTAGTGCCGTGCACCAAGCCAAGCGTATTGCCCATCCCGGTAACGGTCCCGATTGGACACGAACCAACCACGTGGCTGTAATCGCCAGCGGTGTTCAACATCCACTGGTCAGTGGCTCGATCATCGGTAAGCAAGTAACTCGAGTTTGCGAGCGATGTCCCCACATCATCAATCAACACGTCTTCGGTGATTGCTTGAATCCGAGGAGTGCCCAGCAGCTCGATCACCCGTCGAAGCCCTTTGCGGAGCCGAGCTCGATCCTGCGTTTCGTCCAACATGTGTAGGTCAAGACGTGGCTCGCCATTCGTTCCAAACTCCAGATGGCCGCGCGAAGTGGGGCCCATCAATGCACACATCACCACGCCATGATGCAACTCATGTGGGGCAGTTCCCAATCCATCGAGTACCAACAACTGCAGGTCAACTGCCGACCACAAGCCGGGTCCGCTGCGCCAACGAGCAACGACCGAACCTAGTGGGGCACCACCATGCTCGACTCGTGCTTCGGGCCGAAGCCGAATCGTCAAACGGATCGCCGGATGATCTTGAATGTGAGTACCAACCACGCCGATTGGCATGAGCGGCATCACGAGTCGAGCTGACTGAATAGTCCCACCACATAGCAACACATCGTTGGCCGTCACTGCGCCAGCCGACGTTTGCAGTGTTGTGACACTCCCAGGCTCAACCGCACTCACCATCGTCTCGGTGACAACCTTCGCATCGGTCGAAAACCCCCTGCGACGCAGCCCCAACATCGCCCGATCGGTCTCGTGAGCCCCCCCGTGCTCCTCAACCTCACCCTGCTCCGCCCACAGAGGCGCAAGCCCCGCCCCCATAGCTTTCGGGACACGAAGGTCAACCGGCATTCCCTCCCACGACCGCATGATCTGCAATCCAAGGGGCCCGGGCGGAACCGTGATGGTTTGTTCCATCAGCTGTGCGCTTACGGTTGCGTCGCTCGCCACATCCCACGATTCGCCAGGCAAACACACCATACCGTTGACCGATCCTCCTCCGCCAAAACCTCGGCCCTGTCGGTACTGCTTCCACTCTTGCTGTTCCGTGTGCCGCACCGCAACGTCGGGCCACCAAGCATCGGAAACCGGGCGAGCAGCAAAGAAGTTCGGCGACCCGAGGCGTGCATCGCTGTTTAACCCGCCCGCCTCGAAAATCGTCACATCGCGACCAGCCGCTCGAAGCACCGCAGCGGCAGTGAGGCCAGCAGGGCCAGCACCCACAATGACGACATCGAGGTCAGGGCTCAAGGGTTCAGCGCCGATTCGATGAGGCGAGCCGTGCTGACCAACAGTGCCTCGCTGTGAGGCGGGCCCATCAGTTGTAGCGAACCTCGCAAGTGACTGATTGACGGTGCTGCTCGCTGTAGCGGTATGGGTATGGCAATGGCTGGCGTGCCGGCAAGGTTGGCCGGACGAGTGAATGCCGTGTAGGGAGCGAACGGGGCCTGGTCGTCGATGAGCGGTGGCAACATTGGCAGCGTTGGCGTGGCAATCAATTGTACGCGCGCACACGATTGCGAAATCTCGGCGATCAACGTCTGTCGATAGCTATGTGCACTGGCTAATTGATCATTTGTGATCTGAGCACCTAGCCGAATACGCGACGCTATTCGAGGCTCGAGATACTCCTCGTGTTGCAACAACCACGACAGGGTCCGATACGCCTCGCCGACAAGCGCAGTGAGGCCGAGCTCAACTGAGGTCTCCCACCACGGTGTGGTGAGTGGAGCAACACGGATCCCGGCCCGCCGCAACGCTTCTTCGATCGATCGTTCGACGAGCGGATCAACTAACTGGCCGCCCGGCTGATGAACGAGGCCGACAACAGCAGCGGGGTCCGTTGCAGCAACCTCGTTCGCAAAGCCTGGTTCCATCAAGTCCATCAACCGGATCAAGGAGTCGATCGTTGCCGCCAACGGACCGATGGTGTCAAGCGTTGGAGCAAGTGGCCAGACCCGATCAGTTGATACCCGTCCCCAGGTGGTCTTAAGCCCAAACAATCCGCAGCATGCTGCGGGGATACGAATCGATCCGCCGGTGTCAGAACCAATGGCGGCGTCGACCCGATCAAACCCAACTGCGCTGGCTGATCCGCTGGAGGATCCGCCCGGAACACGATCTGGGTCGAGTGGATTGGGTGGAGTCCCGTAGTGCGGGTTGATGCCATCGCCGCCGTAAGCGAGTTCGTGCAAGTTTGTTTTGCCAACCAGATGCGCCTGTCCGGTGTTAGCCGCAGTGCGCAGGTGAGCGATGCACGGTGCGTCGTCGGTGTCGAGTTGTGCCAGTCGTTCAACCGCTTGCGAGCCAGCGGTGACGATCGTCCCGGCGACGGCAACGATGTCCTTGATGCCAACTCGGAAGGCGTTAGGTTTGAGGGTCACCGGAACCGGCAGCAGCTGCGTAAAGACAGCGTCGCGTTGGCGTGTGCTTGGTTGTCGGTGGGGGGCGTTCATCGATGACCTGATACAACCTTACGCGTTATCGCTCGGTGTCGCCAAAGGTATCCAAATGGCCATTTCCCAGAGGCCCCGATTGGCAATGGTGTAAAACGGAACAAACGTTATGTCGACCGGTAGATCCATTGGTTCGGGGTGCCACCATCGATACCCGAGGCGGCCTTGGCCCGCGTAATCAGGCCACGGATCGCGAGTGCGCCACTCGCCGGTGGCATGCACGGTGGGGTGCGCTTCCGGATGATCGACGTCCCGGCGAATCGTGACCGCTCCGTCGGCATCGAACCGAACTTGACGCGGCTGCAACTGCCCCATCTGGTCGGCGCCCTCCAGGCAGTACACAAACGGCCCAGCCGTCATCGCAACACAGCCCCGTATGTCGGAATGAAGTGGGTGTGCACTGACTAACCGTGGAACCGCTGGCATTCCCAACTCGGTTGTGGTGCTGCCGGGGCTGCATGCAATCCGCTGTGTGCGGGCGGCATCGAGCTCTGAGACGCCGGGGTCGGGTTCGTGCCAGTCGGGGATTCGGATCTGCAGCGTCAGCGCTACATCAGTACGCACCGAGATGGTGAGTTCGCCTTCAAACGGCCACGAGCCAGCGATCGAAAGTTC
>JANMEI010000898.1:0-1184 GCA_031376865.1 Acidimicrobiia bacterium
CTACGGCAACGGAAGATGTGTCTGTGTCGCTCTCGTTTGGAACGCGGCCACTGATCAGATGCAACAGATTGACGGCATCGCCGGGTGGGGGAGCGACAGTAGCAATCGCAAACTCGGTGGATCCGGTTGTCTCAAACTCGATGCCGTTGATGGGTCTCAGCGATCCATCGCCAGCGACTCCGGGTTGTTGAATCACTTTCTCCAGAGCGGCTCGTCGGCCCCATAACGTGAGGTCGGGCCTACCTGCAGCGATTGCAGCCCGGTCAAGATCGTCGGCCCCACCAGATCGCAGTGATTGCCCAGCAATCAGCGCGGCGGAACTCAGTGTTAAGACGACCAACAATCCAATGGTGGTGCCACGGCTTCGGCTAACGGTGCCAAGACGGGCCAAATATGCGATGAGGCGGAGTTGATTCACTATGCCCACCGACCATCGCGCATCACCATCATCCGGTCAGCATGATTGGCAACGTCTTGATCATGGGTGACCATGACGATGGTTTGACCCCTTCGGTGCTCGGCCCGTAGAAGTTCCATTACCGACGCTGACGATTCACTGTCGAGGCTGCCTGTTGGTTCGTCGGCTAGCAAAACAGTGGGCCGATTGGCGATTGCTCGTGCGATGGCGATGCGTTGCTGTTGCCCGCCTGAGAGAGTCGATGGAGCAGCGTTGACGTGTGTCATCAGCCCGAGCCGCTCGACCAATTCGAGCGAGCGTTCCCTCGCCGCACGACGGGGCTCTGAGTTGAGGCGAAGGGCCAATTCGATGTTTGACCCCACATCGAGATAGGGGATCAGATTGAAGGCTTGGAAAACAAAACCAATATTGCGCCGACGAAAGACTGCCCGTTGGGAAGGGGTGAGCTTGACGATGTTTGTGCCAGCCACCATGACCTCTCCGCTGCTGACATCATCCAGCCCGCCGATAAGGTTGAGCAGCGTCGACTTTCCGCATCCGCTGGGGCCCATGAGCGCGACCCACTCCCCGGGCTTCACTGCCAGGTCAATATCAGTGAGTACCTGCGCTTGTCCAAACTGCTTGGAAATGCTGCGGCCATCGATGGCGAGTGTCGTGGCAAGGGCAGCGGCTGTGCTCATCTTCACTTGTTTAGGGCGGGGATCGTGGCTGGTCAACTGAGTGGACCCTGGAAGAACCCTGAGCGCCTGGGGCGGTGGGGTCAAGG
>JANMEI010000001.1:0-2455 GCA_031376865.1 Acidimicrobiia bacterium
GTGCCATGGCTGTGCCAAGCAAGATGCCGTAGTTGGTGATAATCGTCAGTAACCCCACCCATCCGCTGACAAGCGCAACGCTGGGCAGCCGGGTTCGTACCCATGGCCAGGTCGTCTCTGCCACTACTGCAGCAACAGCTGGCCCCAGCAACCGATGAGCCGTAGCAAAACTGGTGAGCAACGTCTGCAGTACCGCAGGTAGCAGTAAGACCATGAGAAATGCGCCGCCGGGAACGCGCACCGTCCGGACGATGAAGTTCAACGCCAGTGCCACCAAAATGGAGAACAGGATGGCGGACCCGATTCCATCGATGAGAACCTCGTTACCTAGCCACCGGCTCTGCTGTCTAGCTTCGTCATATTGATAGTCGTACTTACCATAATCATACGGGCTGAGATACATGAAGAAGAACTGCAGCACGCACAGCATGAACGCAACTGATCCGATCACTGCACCAGTCGATGACCACGACGCACGCTGATTGGCCCCTTCTCGTCGAATGGTTGACACAATCGGGCCGCTCGCCATCAACAACCCGCCGCTGAGTAACACCAGATGTGTTGGCGACAACAGGGCTTCGATGTTGACTTCGATGCCAAACACCTGATGCCAGATAAGGTCACCAATTGCACCGACTCCGAAGATGGCAACCCCGAGCGACCGGAACCCGTATCCAACAGGAATCGCCTGCCGGATGCTGGAACCAGGACGTTGATGCGACCGTATGACTTTCAATAGCCACACTGCCGAGGCCACAAACCCGCTGTACAAGACGCCATGCCAGGGAGTAAAAAACGTCTCCGGCTTTTGGTTGCGGTGCGCCCACCCGTCAAGGAATAGCCCCGCCACCATCCAGGCACCACCGAGCGCCGCCACCAGATCGTCAGATCGCTTGGCGAAAACCAGAGGTTGCTGTTCGCTGTGCATGCCAACAATCTACGGGTTCCTCGGTTGTCCGTTCAGGATCGGTCGAAGTTCGCCCACTTGAACGCCTCCCCCCAGCACAGGAGGTCGCCTGACAGCGGCGGGCAACGGCGGCAGTTCAACACCGACGGCTTCCAACGCTGCAAGCGCCACCGGAATTCTTGGCTTGGCAGCACCATCGTCGACCTTCACCGCGACTGCGAAGCCATCGGGTGATGCAAGCACCATCGTGCCATCGGCCCCGTCTTTGCCGATCCAACCTGCCGCTGCCAGCAGAAACTGCGTCACATCACGCCCTCTTCCACCAACAAGAATTGGATGCTGACGGATCGCATCAGCCACGCGACCTTCATGAGAGTCTGCATCGGCACGAGCCATTTGTCCGAGCGATGCCGCGAGCCCCTTGAGGGTCACCACATGTGCAGGAGCGCCACAACCATCGACACCAACCCCGGACACTGATTGACCGGTGAGTTCTTCGATGGTGGAAGTAATGGCTTGTTGAAGCGGGTGACCTAGCTCCAAGTAGTTCGAGGTGTTCCACGACGATGCAACGCAAGTAGCCAACATTGCTGCGTGCTTACCGGAACAGTCACCGGTAAGCGCACGTACGGTATCGCCAGATCGAAGAAAGTCAGCCTTCTCTTGTATCCCTAATGGCGCAAATGCAGCATTTTGGAGATCGCTTTCTGTTAGGCCATGAGCGTGCAGCAAC
Organism: Acidimicrobiia bacterium; assembly: GCA_031376865.1. GTDB lineage: Bacteria > Actinomycetota > Acidimicrobiia > Acidimicrobiales > JANYDT01 > JANNBN01. The sequence continues at coordinate 1,641 of JANMEI010000001.1, forward strand.
GACAGAACAACCTGCAGATGCTCCGATCCTCCCGAATGACTAGCCGTTGCGAGCGCCAGTTGCTGCGATGAGACTTGAAGCCCGTTTCGCAGCATGGCGACGGCTTGCATCATCTTGTTAGCGGACCGACCAAAGTTTGGCGAGTGCGGTTGACCCACCGTGAGCAGTTCTTCACCGGTTGGAGATAGCACCACGACCGAACCGTGGTGCGCGCACTCAACAAACCCGTTGCGGGTGACCTCAGCTACCACGACGCCTGTCATAAGCGCGCTTGCAGTGCTGCTTTTACCAGGGGCCATTCGGCGGCAGTCACGGAGTACATCGCCGTGTTACGAGGTAGCCCAGCGCCGCGTTCCCCCTGGCCCGGTTGATAGTTGCGCAGCACGCCTTCAAATTGTGCGCCCATTCGTTCAATAGCAGCGCGGCTGCGTGTGTTGCGTTCGTCTGTCTTGATCTGGAACCGTTGCACGCCCCACACATCGAATGCGTTCGAAAACAGCAAGAACTTCGCTTCGGTGTTGATCGGCGAGCGTTGTGCGCTGGGGTTCAACCACGTTCCGCCCACCTCGACGCTGGTCGGATGCTGATCGGCGCCATTCCATCGCTCGATGGCCAGGTAATTGGTCATTCCAACTACCGCTCCATCAGAGAGACGTCGTTGTATATACGGAATCCACGAACCGGAATCTCGGAGTTGCATGCGTGTTGCAAACGTTGCTGCAACATCGGCAGCGTCAACAGGCACGGGGGCCCATTCGTAACTGGAACGATCCGAACCAATAGCGTCGAGAACTTCGGCTTGGTGCTCAGGTCGC
>JANMEI010000046.1:0-3586 GCA_031376865.1 Acidimicrobiia bacterium
TCGATCCGGCGGTGCCGCGCAATGAGATTGCAGGCATCCGGCAACGAGAACAGTCAATGGCAGCCAAAGTCCTCGGTGTCAATACATTGGTTTTTTTGGGTTACCCAGATGGTGCGGTGCAAGCCACGTTAGAACTTCGCAAAGACCTCAGTCGCGAGATCCGCCGATTCAAGCCCGACGTGGTGATCACGCAAAACCCCAACTGGGACTTTGCTCGTGTTTACAGCTCCCATCCCGATCATAGGTACACGGGCGAGGCTGCTATGTGTGCAGTGTATCCCGATGCACGAAACCCGTTCACGTTCACCGAGCTGATGGATGAGGGTTTTGAGCCGCATGCAGCCTGGCAAGTCTGGATTGCCGGTGGCCCCAATCCGAACAAGTTCGTCGACACCACTGCGCAGTTCGACCGCAAGATTGAAGCGTTGCTGTGTCACGAAAGCCAACACCAAAACCCCGAAGGAATGTCTGGCCGTATCCGCGGCTGGAACGAGCAGATCGCCGCCGCTGGCGGATTGCCCGCCGGCTCAACCGCCGAAGCCTTCCTGGTCGTCGAAACCGCCTAAGGCAATCCCAGATCCGACTCGCTGCCAAACAACACAACCCAATTGGCACATAATTCCGCAAGTGGCACAGAGTCTGTGCTGGTTGCGGAATTATGTGCCAACTCAAGCGGAATTTCCGGGAACCGGAGGGCTCCTACGCTGCGTCGTAACGACATGAGCACCGCCACCCGTCCACAGACATCCGATCATCTCGTCGAAGACGATGCCAGTGGTGCCGTTCAGCACAAAGAAGGTCACGCTCGTGGAGTTCTGAGTCGGCGGGTTCTGCTGGGCGCAATGCTGGGTGCAACGGCCGCTGGAGTAGCCGGGTTGTCGTGGGCTCGCTCGGGCAGCAGCGCACCGAATGTTACCGAGGGATCTGTCCTGCTCAATGCATCCACGGAAGCCACCGGGCGCGTCACGACATTGCCGTCACTGCCGCCCACGACGGTGGCAACCGAAGCACTGGCACCCATCATTGGGCCGCTACCTGGTTTGCGCGAGGTGATTGACCGCGTGATCGCTATGCCTCAGGATGCAGAACTCCTTCAACGGGCTGCCACCTACGGTCTTGACATTGTCAACGTGGCTTGGGAAGACACGGGGCGCACCATCGGCTCTGCATACGGACCGAACATCAGCGACGTCACGTTGCAGGTCCGCGAACCACTTGCCAACGACCAGTTCCAGACGCACCTGCTGCCGGTGTTGCGTTACCCGAACTATTCCGACCTCACCGGCGACGTACCCATGGACAAGATCTGGGTCAACATCGGCAATCAGTCATCAACCTCTACCGTTACTGCTGTCCCGTTGCGCGAAGTGCTCCGTGATCTGCGCGCGTACCTTTCAAACCCTGCGGAACTGAATGGCGACGGGAACTTTCTCGATACGCGTGACTCACATGTGTTGGCTTCAGCGCAACACGTGTTTGTGCCACTACCCAAGACCGGAGCAATTGAATTCAATCCGGTGATCTACAACTACTCGTCATTCGCCAACAACCCGGCGGTGATGACACTGCTCGTGACGCGGCAAGGAACTAGCGTGGTGGCCATCGAGAACTACTCCGGCGATCAGAGCTATCAAACGTGGGGGCAGCAATTGTTCTTCAACAATGCAGGACAGCGCACAGCGTTACGCGCCGAGCGCAAGAGTTCCGTGATCGACCGTGTCGAATCTGGCGGATCAACCACAAACGACAAGGGTGCGCTGGCGAAAGGCGCAGACATGGTGATGCTGATTCAGGTTCCGATTGTCCACGAAACACCACTGGAACCGGAGTTCAATCTTGCTCAGCCAGCCGCTGTTGCCGGCGAAGTTGCCGCAGACACCACCGCTGCCGAAGCGTCAGCTCCGGGGCGATCCGATGTTGAGGCCGCCGTGGTGAGCAAAGGCTCAGACCTTGGCCCGTATTCCGAGACCAAAGGACTGAGGCTTGTTCGAGATCCGCAGTTTCCTATCCGAGTGACCGTGCAGTTTTACAAAGCGACCAGCAACGGGATCGTTGACGATGCGGACCTGAAAGCAATGAAGGCCGAAATCGACAAGGTCTACAACGACGCTGACTTCGTCGGTTCGCTGGTGGTTCCACCCGGCCAACAAACCCGACCTACCGCATGGAAGCAAGCCCAAACCCGGTAATAGGTCTTGCCTAACCCCAAGTTGTTGAACCGTTTGTCGCGCCGCTCGCGACAAACGGTTCAGCAACTTGGATCTCCAGCTGCGAGACTCACACCCATGGGAAGTTTGCGAAGTTCATCCGCAGTCGCCCTGGCCCGCGCAAACATCAGCGCCTCGCCCGGCCTTGCCGTCCTGTGGTGGCTTCTCGTCCTCATCCGAGCCATTCTCCCGGCAGGTTTGACCCTCGGTCTCGGCTCGCTTGTCTCGGCCATCAGCAACGGTCGGTCCGTCGATCGCTCACTAGCTTTCGTAGCAATCTGTTTTGCCTTGGCCAGCGTCGCTGGCCCGTTACATACCCAACTTGGAGCGATCGTTGGTGACCGCACCTCAGGCTGGCTGCAATCCGAACTGACCCGGGCTTGCGCCGCTCCTCCCGGAATCGCTCACCTTGAACGACCGGGCCTGGCATCAGAGTTGGTAGCTGCACGCGACTTTGACCTCGGAATCATGGGTCCGCCGATCAGTGTGTCGATGGGGTTCATCGGGTCCGGATTGGTGCAGCTCCTCGGTGGGGCTGCCCAGGCCGTTGCGATGGCCACCGTGATTTGGTGGGGAGCATTGGTCGTTGCCGCCGCCTGGATCTCGACCCATTGGTTGCTGCGCGGATCATCGTTTTGGGCCAACCGTAGCGACCCAGACATCCAGCTGCAACAACGTCATGCGGACTACGCGTATCGCCTGGCAGTTGATGCCGCGCCTGCGAAGGAGATCCGCATCTTTGGTATCGGCGGATGGGTAGTCGATCGGTTCTCGGCCCGACGGAGCAGACTGCTTGACCTCCAATGGGAGGCGATGCGCATGCGGCAAGGTCCGCTCCTCAGCGTCTTTGCACTGCTGACCGTTGCTCATCTCGCCGTACTCGTTCCGCTAGTGCGCGGCGCATTGAATGGAAACACTGCATTGTCGTCAACAGTCGTCGCCATGCAAGCCATGGTTGGTGTCTCAGCCCTTGGCGTCGGCGTGTCGTTCTCGTGGGCGCTTGATGCCGCCGCCGCTCCGGTCAAAGCCCTCGAACGACTGACTCCTCGAATGGCAACCGAGGGAGCACTCACCACTATTACTGGCCCCATACTGGAAGCTCGTGGGCTGCCATCGACAGACATTCGCTTTGTCGATGTGGCCTTTACCTACCCGTCGGGCGGAGCCCCGGTTTACGAACAGTTGAACCTCACCATTCCTGCTGGCAAATCGCTCGCTATCGTTGGCCGCAACGGCGTCGGAAAAACCACACTTGTCAAATTGCTGTGCCGGCTATACGACCCCACTGGCGGATCCGTCGAGGTTGACGGCATCGATATTCGGTCGTTCGATGTCGAAGCGTGGCGATCACGAGTAGCGGTGGTGTTTCAAGATTTCGT
>JANMEI010000101.1:0-11870 GCA_031376865.1 Acidimicrobiia bacterium
CGTGATGATGGGAAGTGGGGCGGGGACCGAAATCTCGTGCACCCTGCCCTTCAGCGGACTCGCGCTGACGACCAGCTTCGGGATGATCGCCACGCCTGAACCCATCGCTGCCAGTGCTAACACTTCTTCGTTGGTTTCGGCTTCACGAATGGCGACGTCGCCACCCAGATGTTTGCGTACCCATCGCTCCGATAACTCTCGCAGCAGCCCCTGTCGGGACAGCAGGAGGGTTTGACCCGTAAGTGCGCGTATGTCTCGAACCGCCACCGCAACAAACGGGGTGCGTTCGCGGGCAACAGCAATCAAACCACGCGGAAGCGAATCAGGCAGCGGTGCGATAGCAACATCGACGGTGCCTTCGATCACTGCAGGAAGCGCGGCGCTGGCTGACCCGGTACGCAGGTCAACATAAACATCGGGCCGAGACTGTCGAAAGCGTTCGAACAGCGACGGAGCTATCAACTGACTTGCCGTCACCGTACAGAACACGCTTAACGAAGTACGTTCGACTGACTGTGATGACAGCACCAGACGGTCCCAATCGTCGATCAACTGCCGTAGTCGGTCGATAGCGAACGAGGCATCGGGTAGGAGCCGGACGGTGCGTCCTTCCCGCACAAACAGGGGTCGGCCGATCGAAGCCTCAACTCGCTGCACCGACCTTGACACGGTCGATTGACTGACGTGTTGATTGCGAGCGACCGTGCCAAAGTTGGCGAGGTCGGCGGCAGCCACCGTGAGTCGCAAATCGTCCAGTTCCGGCATTGATGCAGTTTACGCATGAAGGTACTGCAGTAATTGCGCTTCCCGCATAAGCAAACTTCCGTCAGACTGGGATCTTCGCCTGCGCGCCACCTGTGGACGCGCCACCCAAGGAGCACCGCTATGGCCACCGTGTACTACGAAAAAGATGCAGATCCGTCGATCATTCTCGGCACGAAGGTTGCCATCATCGGTTACGGCAGCCAGGGCCATGCCCATGCATTGAATCTCAAGGAATCTGGCGTTGATGTGGTCGTCGGGCTTCGTGCCGGCTCGTCATCGAAAGCCAAGGCTGAAGCTGCTGGCTTGAAGGTCATGACGATGCCAGAAGCGGCAACGTATGCAGATCTGGTGATGATCACCCTGCCCGACACCGACATCGCCGAAGTATTCGATCGTGACGTTGCCCCGAACCTGACCGCTGGCCAGGCCGTTGCGTTTGCCCACGGTTTGAACGTTCGTTTCGACCTGGTGAAGCCAGCCGCTGAAATTGACGTCATCATGATTGCGCCAAAGGGACCCGGTCACCTGGTGCGTCGTACGTACACAGAGGGTGGCGGCGTTCCCGCGCTGATTGCCGTGCATCAGGACGCATCCGGCAGTGCGAAGGCCAAGGCACTGAGCTACGCATATGCAATTGGTGGCGCTCGTGCTGGTGTCATCGAAACCACCTTTGCCGAAGAAACCGAAACCGACTTGTTCGGTGAGCAGGTTGTGTTGTGTGGTGGCCTCACCCGTTTGGTGCAGATGGGATTTGAAACCCTGGTCGAAGCTGGCTATCAGCCAGAGATGGCCTACTTCGAGTGCTTGCACGAAGTGAAGCTCATTGTCGACCTCATGTACGAGCAAGGCATCAGCGGCATGCGTTATTCGATCTCCACCACTGCTGAGTACGGCGACCTCACCCGCGGCCCACGCATCATCACCGATGACACCAAGGTCGAAATGAAGAAGATCCTGGAAGAAATCACCAGCGGCGAGTTCGCCAAAGAGTTCATTGGTGACTACAAGAACGGTTCGCCACACTTCGAGAAGTTGCGTGCCGCTGGCAAAGCTCATCCAATTGAGAAGACCGGTTCTGAACTGCGCGCCATGATGCCGTGGATCAGTGCTGGGAAGCAAAAAGTTGAAGATGCTGCTGGTGGTTCGAACTAAGTGAAGTACCGCACGATCGATGCGACGGGTCCTGCCTCCTCCGGGATCCGCTGAGGAAGCGTGAGGGTCCTGCCTCCTCCAGGTAGCCCCTCCCACCTCGCAGGCTCGGCGGGCCCCTCCCTGTCGGGTCACCCCCACGCTTCCTCCGCTCGTTCGTTTAAGGTCAAGGGCATGAAGGTCAACTTCAAGGTCAAGGGCGTGAAGGTCAAGGGCTTCGTTCTTTTGGTTCTGGGGCTTTTTGCCATCGGTGCTTGTGCGGGGTCTTCGGGGCCGTTGGTTTCGAACCCAACTTCTACTACTCGGACGGAGGGTGTTGAGGTTGGGGGTGAGGTTGGTCCTGTGGCTAATAGGGATCATTGGCATGCGGCTTATGGGGTGTTTGATTGCGATAGGTACGTTTCAAACATTGATGGGTCGGAGCTGCCCGATCCTGATGGGATTCATACGCATGCAGATGGATTGATTCACATCCATCCCTTCACCGAACGTGCGGCGGGTCGTAATGCCGTGTTCGCGCGCTTTGCCGACGTAACCGGAATCACGTTGACTACCAACTCGCTCACTGTTTCTGCAGCAGCTCCTGCAGTGCGGCACACTAACGGTGATCTGTGTCCGAATGGAAAGCCGGGACGAGCGCGCCTGATCGAATTTGTCGGCCCCACGAAAAGCGACCCGAAGGAAGTAAAAGACCCCGCCAACCTTCGCTTGCAAAAAGACCAGGTCCTTGCAGTTGTCTTCGCTTCGGATGATCAATTGATTGGGCCGCCTCCCTCGGTGAGCGAACTCGATGCTCCGAGCGATGCGCCGGTTACGTTTGAGATGACCGGAGAACGAAAGAAATTAGCTGGAAGTCAACCGAAGTTTTCGCTACCTGGTGGAGCCAAGCCCACCAGACTGGTGATCGAAGACCTGCAGATCGGGCTGGGCGCAACGGTTGGGGAGAACTCGAAAGTTGGGATCAAGTTTGTGTTGGGGACATGGTCGAGTGGGCGGGTTGTCGATTCCAACTGGTCAGATGACCGAGCACTACTTGGACTGGCCCTCGGACGAAACTCGGTCGTGAAGGGTTTCGAGCAGGGGATGGCTGGCATGAAGGTTGGCGGGCTTCGTCGGATCATCATTCCACCAGACCTTGGATTTGGAACGCTTGGTTCGCCGCCGAACATCGGGCCCAACGAAACGCTGGTGTTGTACGTGCGCTTAGTTGCACTGGAAGCACCAAAATTCAATTACACCGGCACAACCATTGCGTCCTGACATCACGGAGAGATGTGCAATCGCTAAGTTGTCATGTAATGCAACTCGAGAGCGCCATCCGATCACGCCGTATGTGTCGATCCTTTACCGACGAGCCGCTCGCCGAAGGTCAACTTGACCTGCTGTTGGACTTGGCACGCCGGGTTCCGTCTGCTGGGTACACGCAAGGGTTTCACTTTCTGGTGCTCGAAGGACGAGATCAGACGAGTCGATTTTGGGATCGAACCCTTCCGCCCTTGGAGCGAGCGACGTTTCGGTATCCGACGCTTATGGAAGCACCCGTTATCGTCCTACCGCTTGCTGATGCCGGCGCATATGTGGAGCGATATTCGCAACCTGACAAAGCGAAGTCCGGGCTCGGCGAAGGCGTCGAAAAGTGGCCCGTCCCATTTTGGTGGGGCGATACGGCAATGGCTGTGCAAAACCTGCTGCTCGCATGCACAGGCGTCGGGCTGGGCGCGTTGTATTTCGGGATCTTCCGCAACGAAACGCAGCTCTTGACCGATCTGGGGGTTCCCGAGGGTGTGCGCCCGCTCGGAGCTGTCGCGATTGGTCACCCGACACCCGACGCGTTTGCGAAACCCGATGGTTCACCGAAGACCCGCCCTCGACGGCCGTTGGTCGACGTGGTGCATCGCAACGGTTGGAACCACTCGGACTAACACTTGGTGCACAATCGCCAGTCGCAGGACGGTGCTAGCGCAAGGCTGCCCACACGCCAGCGTGGTCTGATGCCATGATCCCGTCCACCGCTTCGACGCCGATCAACCGTGCCGCCACGGGTGTGCCCTGGCCCGACGTTCTAGGCCATGACGTCATGATGTAGTCCAATCGTCGGTTTGGCCAGTGCGCTTGAGCTAGCAGCGGGCTATCTGCGCGCCATGTCCAGCCAGGATCGCCGCTCGGAGTACCAACAACCTCCCAGGCGTCGGTAAAGGTCATTCCACGTTCGTACGGAGGACGCCGACCGGTGAGGGCGCGAATCTCGTCGCTATCTGGAACCGCGTTGAGGTCGCCGGCAAGAATGACGGGGAAGTCCACTTCGGTGTCGCGCGGAATCGCTTTTGCAAGTGCACAAATGGTTTTGAGTTGTTGTTGTCGCACCGCTGAGTTGTCGAATCGTTGATCAAGGTGGGTGCAGAACACATGGATGGGCCCCCGAGGGGACTCGACTGTTGCTTGAATCGCACGCCGATGAGATGGCTGCCCATCGACCCCTGGCAGTGCGTGATTAGAAGACGACAAGATAGGCCAGCGGCTCAAGATGGCGTTAGAAAACGATAAGCCGTCTCGTTGAGCGGTGTCGTGCCTGGCCACGTGGCGCTCCAATTGCTCGCCGAGCCACTGAGCTTGGTCGCGGTCACCTTCTTTGGCCCAGACTTCTTGCAGACAAATGATGTCGGCATCTGCCTCACGCAGCACCTGCAGAATTGGTTCTTGGCGTTGCGCGAAGTTGCCAAACCTCCACCACAAATTCCACGTGAGAACTGTGATGGGCGCAACAGCCGATGCATTTGCGGGTGTGGACATCCGTTGAAGCGAGACGGGTGATGGCGAAAGAATCAACGCAGCGCGATTTGGCCAAAGCGTGACAGCCGGTCGAGCGCTGTTTGCAACAGTCCAGCGACGTCACCAAGTCGGTGCTTTCCGTTGTTGACCACGAGCTGTCCACCAATGGCGACATGCGTAATGTTGGAGGAGCCAGCCCCGTGAAGGACGTCGTCAAGGACGTCGTCAGATCGGGCGAGGTTTGATGTGCCAACGGTGACGAGGTCGGCCAGTTGACCCGTGGCCAACAACCCCGTGTCGCGCCAGCCAAGACAACCAGCTGCATCAGCGGTGATGGCTCGAAGGAGTTCGCTAGCTCGATACGTCGGCGCAGTTGCGTCGTGGCTCGCCGCTCGTGCCAACAGTCGGAGTGATGCAAACGGATCAGGGGTGGCTGAAGCCGGCTGCGCAACAATTACACGACCTCCGGCTGCTCGCAGTGCCCCTAGAGGAAATGGCTGAATAGAACTGTCGGCGAGGACGATGACAGAACCGCGCTGCTGTCCGATAGCGGTGAGCTCATCGGCGGTAAGGCTTCCAGGATTCACCGCAGCAAACCCTCCGCGATTGGTGGTGACAGTGGCATCAATAAGCGCGCTGATGGGTGATCGTCCATCGATAGGACTTCCGCCGACCAGTGCGTGAACTGGAAGACCACACTGGCCACTCCACATGGCAACGTCGGAAAGTCCGCGTTTGCCCATGCCGGTTTGATCCGCAATCCCACCCACTACTTTGACGGTTGTATTTCTTCCGAGTGCATCGGTCCATGCATCAAGGCGTTGCACCCACTCATACGCTGATCCGTGACGCACGCGCGGTGATCCAGTGAGCGTGCACATATCGATCAACGCAAGTCGAACTCCGGCCACCCGGGCTGCTTCGCGAAGCGCGTCACCTATCGCGTTTGGATTTTCAAACGGCTTGCCATCAGCGCCATGGTGGAGTGTGACGACCTCGCCTACCGTCGTGAAACCGGCCAGCGACAATTCTGCGTATGTGGCTGTGGCCAGCGCAGTGAGATCTTCTGGTGAGATGGCAGCGGTGATTGCGGAAGTGAGCGACAGGACGGCAGCGGGCGACATGCCCCGGGCGGTTCGATCGATTGACTGTAGGTGAGGATTGACGAACCCGGGCAGCGTCAAGCCTGGCAGCGCCGCGCACCCAGCGGGCGTTGAAGGTATCCCCATTTCCACTCGGGAAAACCGCTCATCTTTGATCTCGAGGAGCACTCCATCACTGGCGGACGGTCCCCCCAGCCAAGCATGTTCACACCAAATGCGAAAGGTCACCCCAACTGCATCGACAGCATGTCCGTCGACCTTGAGTAAACCTGAGTTAACGGAGCGCTGCCGCCACAAAGTCGATGCATTTCGTGACTCGTTGTACATCGTCGGGATCAACTGCGGGGAACATTGCCAGCCGCAGCTGATTGCGACCGAGTTTGCGATAGCTGTCGGTGTCGACGATTCCGTTGGCGCGCAACACCTTGGAAACCTCGTTGGCATCAACACCCTCAAGATCGATGGTGGCCACCACATTGCTGCGATCGTTTGCATCAGCCACGAAGGGCGTTGCGTAGTCAGCTGCGTTAGCCCACGAGTACATGTGGGTAGCACTTTGCGCACATCGAGCTGAGGCCCATGCCAACCCGCCGTTGCCGTTCATCCATTCCAATTGCTCGACCATGAGCAAGATGGTGGCTAGGGCCGGCGTGTTGTACGTCTGATTTTTGCGACTGTTATCGAGTGCCGTCCAAAGATCCATCGACGCCGGGATCCATCGTTTTGACGCATGAATCTGATCGACCCGAGCAACAGCAGCGGGGGACAGGATCGCAATCCATAGCCCGCCATCGGATGCGAAACACTTTTGCGGCGCAAAGTAGTAGCAGTCTGTTTCGGTGATGTCGACCGAAAGTCCACCTGCTCCTGATGTGGCGTCGACGATGACGAGCTGATTGTTATCCGCAGACGTTCCCGCTGGGCGACGCGGATCTACCGCCACGCCAGTTGATGTTTCGTTGTGAACAAGACAGTATGTATCGATACCTTCTTCGGATTGGGGTTGGCAGCTTGAACCAACGGGAGCTTCGATGATGGTCGGAGCACCAAGGTGAGGCGCCGCCGCGGCTGCTTCGGCGAACTTCGAGGAAAACTCGCCAAACACGGTGTGTTGCGATCGGTGCTCAATGAGGCCGAACGTTGCAACATCCCAGAACCCGGTGGAGCCACCGTTTCCGAGCACTACTTCGTATCCGTCGGGGAGCGAAAAGAACTCCTTGAGGCCCGAACGAAGGCGACCGACCATGTTCTTCACCGTGTCTTGGCGGTGGCTGGTTCCGAGATACGTGGCGCCGGCTGCGGCAAGTGCGGCAACCGCTTCGGGGCGAACTTTTGACGGGCCACATCCGAATCGGCCATCAGCGGGCAACAAGTCTGCGGGGATGGTGAGAGCGGAGTGGATCTGCGACATGGCCTCCCAGGCTAGGAGTTGCCAGGGGTGCTCCGAACACGAATATGCTCCAGCACCCGAATCCCGCGTGGCGATAAGCGGTATCCAACACTCAGGCTCTCGGTTAGCCCCAGGGTTTTCAGTTTCCGAACGTCTGCTTTGAACGGAAGCGTTTCTCGTCCAGCCATCTCGGCAAGCTCAGGTGCTCGTCGGCCCGGCCACTGATGAATCATGTCGAGCGCAGACATAGTCCACTGACCGTGGCTTGAGCGATCATCAAACCCGGCCAGACGTTCAGCGATCGACTGGAGCTCATCGTCACTCAGCGAATCGTTGTCTCGCAACGCAATCCGTTGGTCGGCCCCGGCGAAGGACACTTCGATCCGGTAGATGAGGCGTTCCCCGTCTGACCGTGCGCCGCGACCTCGGGCCGAGGATGGTTGGCGTTCCCGGAACAGATCGTCGAGGAGCGCCGCAGTGGTTGGCCATCCAGCTGCCATCGCGTCGGCGGCGGTGATCGCTGCAGGATCGACAATAGTGACCGACCCTATTGCCAGTTCACCGACCATCGCCTTCAGCCTTCCACCGGTTTTCACCGTTGGCTTTTGCCAGCGACGAAACACCAACGAGATACGGCCGGCAACTATCTCTTCCTGGACTGCTTTGGTGAGCAACATGCAGCGTTACCCCGGCAAGACAACGCACGCGTTGGTATCGACGATGGCACTCGATGCGCGAGTGATCATGGATCGTAAGAGCTGCTGTCCACGCTCGGGCAGCGTTTCGAAAGCAAGTGCTGAGTTAACCGGGTAGCTCAGATCAAACAGTAAGCCCACTTGGTACTGTCGCCATACCTTGTCAGCATCAGCTGCAATCCCGTGGCGTCCCAACGCCTGGACATAATGCAACACCAGTTCGCGGTCACGTCCCACGCGCACTTCAGGATCGATCGATTGGGACACAAAGTAGGCAACGTCGTAGGTCCCGCTTCCCGTGCCCATCAGCTGAAAATCGATCCCAAGAACCACTTCGCCACCAGCAGACCCAACACGTGTTGCACCGTCAGTAAACATGACATTGTCAGCTCGCCAATCCCCGTGACACATTGTGGTGTACGGGCTCATCAGCTCGGTCAGCATGAACTCGCAATGCTCGCCCCATCGGTCGCCGAAAGCAATCACTTGCGGATGGAGTTGTTCGCTGAATAACGATTTGGCGGCGTCCCAGTTTTGCTGGAACAACATCGGGAGCATGCCGAGGTACGAGTCATTCAGCAGTGGGAGGTACAGGTCGGGCTGAGGACGACCAACGGCAGGAGCTGTGGTGGTCTGATCATCCATCCATGGAGCATGAAAACCGGCGAGCGCCTCAATGGATGCCAACGCATCGGGCCAGGTGCATCCTTGGAGTTGATCTTGAAACCTTGCCGCCGATAGGTCTTCGAGAACCAAGGTGAAGTCAGAGTTGTCCGTGGCCTGCACCGCAGCGAAACATCGAGCTGTTCGCAACTTCGTGGAGTCGGCCCATTTCGCGTAGAAGTTGACCTCTCGCGCGAAGGCGCTCAACAGGTCGGCGGTGAATCGGGGAACAAGGTCCTCGGTTGCAAGCTTCACGATGACGGTGTTTGGGGCCGACGAACCGCTAGCGGAGTCAGTAGCGGAGTCGTTAGCGGAGTCGGTAGCGCAGACGTAGGTCGGGGCGACTCGGAAAATCCTGCTGAGAACCCCAACACCTTCGCCAATTCGGGTTGAGGTGAGCGACTGGACCGAAGCGGCAGCGGGTAGCGATCCTTCAGCCTGAAGTACCGCAGTGAGCCACTTAGCGGTGATGTCTTCGGGGGTGCGAATGAGGGCGATCGTTCGGTCGGTCACGACGGGCATCCACCAGTTCTAGCTGGAACACCCGGGTGTGAGTCAATCGTCACACCGTTCAAGTTCACTATTTGGCAAAATGTCAAGTTGGTCGGCTTTAGCCTGCATGGATGGCACGCATCCTGGTTACAGAATCGATTGCAGACGGTGGGTTGGAACGGCTCCGCAAGGCCGGTCATACGATCGATGTTCAGGAGGGGTTGTCGCCCGCCCAATTGTTAACAGCAGTGGTCGGTGCCCACGCGCTAGTCATTCGTTCAGCCACCAAGGTCACGGCCGAAGTGCTCGATGCAGGCAAAGACCTCGTTGTGGTTGGTCGCGCCGGGATCGGCCTTGACAACGTCGATGTTGCCCATGCCACGGCGAACGGGGTGATGGTGGTGAATGCGCCGCAGTCGAACGTCATCTCCGCGGCAGAGCAAGCGATGGGACTGCTGTTAGCGACGGCCCGCAACATTCCACAAGCCCACAGTGCTCTGGTCAACGGGAAGTGGGAGCGCAGCAAGTGGGAGGGCGTTGAGTTATTCGGCAAGACCGTTGGCATTGTTGGTCTTGGTCGCGTAGGTGCACTTGTGGCTACCCGATGTGCGGCCTTCGGTATGCACGTCATCGCGTTCGATCCGTTCGTCAGCGAAGATCGAGCCCGCACGATGGGTGTCGAACTTGCACCGTTAGCCGACGTGGTGAAACGATCTGACTTTTTGTCAGTACACCTACCAAAGACGAAAGAAACCAACGGGCTGATCAACGCTGCGTTGCTGAAGACAGCCAAGCCCGATCTGCGAATCATCAATACTGCACGTGGTGGCATCGTCAATGAACAGGACTTGTACGAGGCCGTTCGTGATGGTGTGATCGCTGGCGCCGGTCTTGATGTGTTCGTCGAAGAGCCCACTACCGATTCGTTGTTGTTTACGTTGCCCCAGATTGTCGTGACGCCCCACCTTGGTGCGTCAACCCGTGAAGCGCAAGACAAGGCCGGTGACACCATTGCGGACATGGTCTTGCTGGCGATGGCGGGCGAGTTTGTTCCGTTCGCCGTAAACGTCAGTGCATCTGAGGCATCTGAAACGGTTCGCCCGTTTCTTCCACTGGCTGAACGAATGGGTCGTGTGATGGCTGGGTTGTGCGGCAATGTTCCTCGTGAGTTGGAAATCACGGTTGAAGGTGAGATCGCGGAGTACGACACTCGGATCATCAAGCTTGCCGTGTTGAAGGGTTTGTTGGGGGTAGGTGCTGATCAGGCGGTGACGTATGTGAATGCGCCCGGTATGTCCGAGGCTGCTGGGTGCACAGTCACCATCAATCAGTCCACGGTCGCGCGTGACTATCGCAATATGTTGTCGCTCGCATCATCGTGCGGACACTCGGTTGCTGGCACCTTGGCCGGTCTCCGCAAAGAACCACGTCTGGTGAGCCTTGACGACCATGACGTTGAAGTGCCGCCATCGGCGCACCTCACCGTGATTCGCAACGACGACCGTCCAGGCATGATCGGGACCGTGGGCAACACGTTGGCTCAGTTCGACATCAATATCGCCAACATGGCATTAGGCCGCAACCACAACGGTGGCAGTGCCTTGATGGCGATCGCCACCGATCAGATGCTTCCCAACGAAGCATTCGAAATGTTGCGTAACGCGCCTGGCATCACCGGCGTGCACCGCATCGCCGAAAGCTAAACAACCCGGGATGCCCATGCGGGGGCGGGTTGCTTCCCTGGAAGAAATCAACTTTTAACGCCGGACTAGCGGTTACTTCAGGGGATCGGTGGCCTGGTTACCGTGCGAGGCGACGTGCTCTGTCCACTCAAGTCCGGACCAAAAGCGGACTTGAAACTTTCCGCTGGGATCTGCATACCAGTCAGCAGGGATCGTTACTTGATTCAACATTTGGGACTGGTGGATCAGGGCATCTGGCTTGAGAGCTTCAACACTGGCTGATTCGGACTCTGGAGAAGTTATTTGAACGTGTCGGTCAACTTCCATGAATTCCTTTTCAGCCTCTTTGAACGATAAAATTGGGATGTTAAGTTGCTGAGCGCGAGCAATGCGGTGGTCTACCAGTTCGTCAGCGATAACTGCTGCCACTTTTTTTGTGACGTTGATCACCAAAAGCCCACCGGCATCAGCTATGGCGGATCGCAATGAGTCAGACTCGTTGGAGTCTCCAATAACGATCAAATGGATACCGTTAAGTGGCCCGGCGACAGTCTTTGTATCGGGCGCGTTGCTCACTCGTAGATCGTCAACAGCGGCCGGCAAACCGAGAGCGGCTGCCATTTTTTTGAGCTGGTTGATTTCAGCTTGGGTCACGATCTCATCGGCGAGTACGGCCTCTCGTAGGGAGTCCAAGAACCCGGAATGAAGTCGTTGAACAGCGTTCGATGAAAGTCCGCATCGGCCCGCCAACTGGGCCAACTTCTCTGCTTCGTCTTTGGTGACTTTGGTATCGGAGACGATCTCGGTGAGAGCAACAATGTATGCGTCTGAGATGGCTGGATCGATGTCTTGGTCAATCCCCAGTGGCAGCCGAGCAACTATTGATGCGAGCCAGCCGTCGGGACCTCGCATGAGCCGGTCCACTCGTATCTTCGGATGCCCCCGGACCGGGATCGGGGTTAAATGAGGCAGACCAATTGGAAACTCAATATGAGAACCCCGTCCCCATCGCTCAGCAGCTGAGAGTTGGCTGGAGAGCAGCATTGCCGTTAATCGGGCATCATCCAGAGCCGAATGTCGAACTGGGGGTTTCAGGCCAAACTTGTCAGCAGCGTGTGCGAGTCGTAACCGTTGTGAACCGGGATCGATTGTTTGCTGGATT
>JANMEI010000129.1:0-3209 GCA_031376865.1 Acidimicrobiia bacterium
GCACTACACCTTCCCCGCCTTGACGTCACCGCCACCGATCATCGATGGGTGCCAGCGATCAGCTCGGCGACTGCTGATCTCGAAGCATTGGTGATGCACGTCCCCACGGCCGACGGGATGCGTCAACACCGGATCATTGGAGCAGGAGCGCCGTGGTACATGGCGATGTTTGGACGTGACGCAATCCTGGCTGCGTGGGAAACCCTTCCGTTGGGCACGGAGCTCACCCTTGACGTGCTGGACACGCTGGCCGCTTATCAAGGCGCCATCCACGACGCGAAACGATTAGAAGCTCCAGGCAAGATCATGCACGAGCGGCGCATCGGCGATCCTCAGGTGTTCGGCATGGAATCAGGCTCGACGTACTACGGCAGCGTTGATGCCACCCCGCTCTTTGTGGTCCTCCTTGCCGAGGCATACCGATGGGGTGCGCCTGCAGTACACGTTGCGGCGTTGCTGCCTGCCGCACGACGGGCTGTGGGCTGGTGCGCCGAGTTCGCCACCAAGTTGGGGCCAACTCCGTCGTCACCGTTTCTTTGGTACGCATCCGACACTGAAGGTTTGGGCAACCAGGCCTGGAAAGACTCTGGCGATTGCATGGTGCACAGCGATGGCACCTTGGCGATTGGGCCACTGGCGGTGTGCGAGGTGCAGGGTTACTACTACGACGCGCTCGTTGGTCTGGCTCGTCTAGAAGCAGACCTTGGCGACGCTGACCAAGCAGCAGCATTGCTGGCCATCGCGTCAACGTTGAGGGCAGCATTTGCTGAAGCATTTGTTGCCGATGATGGCCTGATCGCTCTGGCGCTCGACGGCGACCTGAAGCCGCTGCAGGTCGCAACATCAAACATGGGGCAGTGCCTGTGGTCAGGCATCCTTGCGCCCGACCTTGCCCGTCTCGTTGCCGATCGGGTCATGCAACCTGACCTGCTCTGCGAATGGGGGGTCCGCACGCTCGGAAGCCGCGAGATTGCTTACAACCCTCTCGGGTACCACCTCGGAACCGTATGGGCACATGACAGTGCGCTGGTAGCGGCTGGTATGGCTCGGCACGGATTCGTTGATCATGCTCGAACGTTGATCGATGTGATCCTGAACGCAGCTGTTTCATTCGACTGGCGTCTGCCGGAACTGTACGGCGGGCTCGTCACCGGCACGGGTAGACCGGTTCCGTACCCAGCCGCGTGTTCTCCTCAGGCGTGGAGTGCGGGCGCACCGTTGTTGCTGCTGCGCGCTGCGTTGGGCCTGAACGTCGATGTTCCGACTTCGACCTTCAGCGTCAACCCGCTCCTCCGCGAGGGCGAAACACTTCAGGTTGCCGGCATGTTTGCGGGGCAGCAGAAGTTCGATGTTCGCGTGGTGGGAGCGGTCGCCGAGGTGCTGGTTCGACCCACGCCCGACACTGAGCTTTAACCGGGAAACTCGACCCAGACAATGCCTTCGTCGTCAATCTGCACATCGTAGGTAGCAATACGTTCTGTCGGCAGATGCAAACACTGACCGGTCGACAGGTCAAACCTCCAGCCGTGGTACGGGCATTCGATCCAACCATCTTTGCGATAGCCGCTCGTCAACACCACTCCATGGTGAGCGCAACTATTTGCGATTGCACACACCCGCTCTGATCCGTCGTCGTTGTGCTCCAGCAGCACCAACGCGCCCCACTCCGGGTCATCAGGATGATCAGGACGCCGAACCGTTTTCAGCCCGCCATTACGGCGCAACGTCTCGATGTCGGTCGCTCGCACTTTCATCGCACGAAGTCGTGGTGATTTCGCCTAGCGCTCGATGGCAGGCAACAGGGCGCCACGCTCGACCGACACCCGGATCACTTCACGCGCGTACTCAGCGAGCACCACCGATCCAGGCGGCACCGTTTTGTTGATCAGGTCAAGCGGGCGATCAGCGGTAATGCCGTGGCGTTCCCACGACCCTCCCCCGCTGGCCAGGTTAAGCAGCATCGGTTGCACTCGATCAACGGCTTTGGCGAACTTTGCCTCGGCTGATTCCTTTGCTTCAAACTCTTCCCACAATGCACGCAAGCGAGCGCCTTGATCGATTGGGAGCAACCCGAAGATGCGGTCAGCTGCCACCTGCTCTTTGCCGTCTTGCGCCGCGATCTCTTCAGCGGTCGCATAGACAAACGTGTCACCCGCATCGATCTCGACCAGATCGTGGATCAACAGCATCTGCACCACCTTGCTGACATCGACGGGCTCGTTGGCATGTTCGGCCAGGATGGTGGCGCACAGCGCAAGGTGCCACGAATGTTCGGCCGTGTTCTCTTGCCGTGATCCGTCCGCAATCAGGTTTTGCCGGATCACCGTTTTCAACTGATCAATCTCAACCAGAAACGCGATCTGTTCAGCGAGGCGGCCCTCACCAGGAAACGGGCTGTCAGCAGAAGTACTAATCATGTTTCCCAGTTAACGCCAAGCGGATCCCTAGTCCAGCGATGGTGAGACCACCGATACCACCAATCGCTTCGAGTCGCTTGGGAGAACGGGAGAACCAATTGCGAGCGGTGCCAGCCAACAAACCCCAAGCACCGTCGCTGACTAGCGCAATGCATTCGAAGATCAGTGCTAGCACAATCATCTGTACCGATACCGATCCACGATCGGGATGCACGAACTGAGGCAACACCGCTCCGAAGAAGATCAGCACCTTCGGGTTTGTTATTCCGACGATGAAGCCTTCACGGATGATCTTCCCATCAGATCCGCCCGGCACGACCGCTTCTAATGACCGTGCCAGTTCCTTACGGTGACGGTACGCCTTCAGTCCAAGGAACACTAGATAACCAGCCCCGACCCACTTGACCAGGTTGAACACCACCAGACTTCGGGTGATGATTGCACCCAAACCAAACGCAACCAGCAATGCCATAACCAACGCTCCAAGCGCATTGCCCAACACCGTAGCCAGGGCGGCGCGACGACCCAACGCCACGCCACGACTGATCACGAACAACACACTCGGACCGGGAACCACAATGATGACAAACGCTGCTGCGGCAAACGACAGCAACTCAGGAGCACTAAACATCGGATTACCGTAGACCGTCGTCAGCCCGGACGTTCGCCACTATCGGAAGGGCTCCAATAACCGCTTCCGGGCATCACGAAGCGCTGGTCGATTGAGATCAAAAAAGTCAATCGTCACTTGGGCACGATGTCGTTGAGACTCATCCGACGCTGGATTTGGAA
>JANMEI010000188.1:0-2342 GCA_031376865.1 Acidimicrobiia bacterium
GCCCGCACTACCCCGGTCGACCGATATCGCAATATCGGCATCTTGGCTCACATCGTTGCCGGCTAGTCGACCACTACCGTGCGCATCCTGTATTACACCGGCACGACCTCCAAAATCGGTGAGGTTCATGACGGCGCAGCAACCATGGATCACATGGTGCAGGAACAAGAGCGTGGTATCACCATCACGTCTGCAGCGACCACCACGTTTTGGCGCGATCATCGCATCAACATCATCGACACCCCCGGACACGTCGACTTCACGATCGAAGTTGAGCGTTCGCTCCGCGTTCTTGACGGTGCGGTTGCTGTTTATGACGGTGTTGCCGGCGTCGAGCCACAGACCGAAACGGTGTGGCGTCAAGCCGACAAGTACCGAGTTCCACGTATCTGTTTCGTGAACAAGATGGACCGTATGGGTGCTTCCTTTTGGAAGACCGTCGACATGCTCATCGAGCGTCTCGACGCCAAGCCACTCATCGTGCAGTTGCCGATCGGTTCAGAAGGTGGCTTTGCTGGCATTGTCGACCTGGTGAAGATGAAGGCCCTCATCTGGAACTCAGAAGAACTGGGCGCCACGTGGGACGAAGTCGATATTCCGGCAGACTTGGCCGATCAAGCAGCCGAATACCGCGAAAAGATGATGGACACCATCGCCACGTCGGATGAGGCGCTCATGGAGAAGTACCTCGCCGGCGAAGCAGTCAGCGAAACGGAAATCAAGAACGCCATCCGTAAGGGAACCATTGCGTTCGAGTTTGTCCCGATGCTGTGCGGTTCGGCTTATAAGAACAAGGGCGTTCAGCCCATGCTCGACGCAGTGATTGATTTCCTGCCGTCGCCTCTCGACCTTCCGCCTACGGCCGGAACAGATCCGAAGACCGGCGAAGAACTGAGCCGCAAGGCTGACGAAAACGAACCAGTGAGCGCGCTTGCTTTCAAGATCGTTGCCGACAAGTACGGCAAGATGACCTACGTCCGTGTGTACTCCGGCAAGTTGCAGCGCAACTCCGAGATCTACAACACCACGAAAGAAAAGAAAGAACGCGTCGGTCGTATCTTGCTGATGCACGCCAACAGCCATGAAGACGTTGAAGAAGCGTTGGCCGGCGACATTGTTGCAGTGTTGGGTCTGACCGAAACCAAGACTGGTGACTCGCTTGCTCCTAGTGACCACGCCATCATCTTGGAAAAGATGGACATTCCTAACCCGGTGATCGACGTTGCAATCGAGCCAAAGTCAAAGGCCGATCAAGACAAACTTGGTAAGGCCATGTATGCCCTGTCAGACGAAGATCCAACCTTCCGTGTGCGTACCGACGAGGAAACCGGCCAGACCATCATTTCGGGAATGGGCGAGCTTCACCTCGAGGTGTTGGTTGACCGTATGCGTCGAGAATTCGGCGTCGAAGCCAACGTCGGTAAGCCTCAGGTTGCGTACCGCGAAACGATTCGCAAGAGCGTTTCCGGGCACGTCGAGCGCTACGTCAAGCAGACCGGTGGTAAGGGTCAGTTCGCTCACATCGTGATCGATCTGGAGCCAAACCCAGGCAAGGGCTACGAGTTCGTTGACAAGATCACCGGCGGCATCATCCCGCGTGAATTCATCCCATCGGTCAACGCCGGTATCAAGGGTGCGCTCTCGGGCGGCGTGTTGGCGGGCTTCCCCATGGAAGACGTCAAAGTGTCGTTGGTTCATGGTTCCTATCACGACGTCGACTCTTCCCAGCAGGCGTTCGAAACTTGCGGTTCGATTGCATTCAAAGATGCTGCGAAGAAGTGCAGCCCCGTTCTGCTCGAACCAATCATGGCCGTCGAAGTCGTTACCCCCGATGACTACATGGGTGACGTGATCGGCGATATCAACAGTCGTCGTGGTCAGATGGAAGGCATGGAAGCCCGCGGTAATGCGCAGGTCATCCGAGCCAAGGTTCCGTTGTCGTCCATGTTCGGCTACATCAACGACTTGCGTTCACGTACCTCGGGCCGAGCCCAGTACACGATGCAATTCCACAGTTACCAAGAAGTCCCCGAAGGCGTTGCGAAAGAAATCATCGCCCGCGTTCGTGGCGAATAGTCGAAACGGCGAAGCCATGATTTCATTCAAGCAACAATCAGTCCGACAGGACAACGCAGTACAACCGAGTGTTCGCTCGAGTTCCGCCCCAACAACAACACTGACGAAGGAAAACTGAGATGGCTAAGGCAAAGTTTGAGCGGAACAAGCCGCATTTGAACATCGGCACTATGGGTCATATTGACCATGGTAAAACGACGTTGACGGCGGCGATTACGAAGACGCTGCATGATCACAATCCAACCACTGCGTTCACGCCGTTTGAT
>JANMEI010000189.1:0-2491 GCA_031376865.1 Acidimicrobiia bacterium
ACTCATCGACCTCGGCATCGGCAACCAATGCGAGTTCGTCGAGTAGCTGAGTCGACACACGGAAACTCATGACACTCCGAACAATTCATATGCGTACGCAACAATCGCAGACAGATTATTCACTTCAAGTTCGGCAAACGGTCCATCGGTAAATGATCCGTCGGCATGAAACCTCCGAAAGAATTCAACAATCCACCGCATCCGCTGATCGTAGATTGCCCAATTGGTGACAGTTTCGTTCTGCGTCAACGGAGGGAATCGGTCGAATACCCGTTGTGCTTCGTCGGTGATCGGCGAGTGTCGACTGACGGTAGGTGCGAGCGACGAAGACGACGGCCAAGCGGTGAGGGGTCCAGAGATTCGAACGACACCTCCAGGAACATGCACCACCATCAGCTGGGTCATTGCTCGGGCCGCTAACCCGCGAGGAAGTACAGCGATTCGCCGGTGGCGAGAGTCCGTAAACAAAGCGGTTTCGATCGCTGGTTGAAGGAGTAACTGCTCATACGCTGCTACATGCACGGCGGCGGCGTACAGCAACTCGGATCGGCGGTCGCCCAGCGGAAGGTGAGCGGCTCGCCGGTAGTACCGAAAACCGTCACGAAGGTATTCCAATTCGGGCGCCATATCCTGACGGTTTTGCGGCACCTTGAACTGAGTGAGCCAGACCTCGAAGTCGTCGTCGTTTGACGTCAGCTGCAGG
This sequence comes from Acidimicrobiia bacterium, assembly GCA_031376865.1. Classification (GTDB taxonomy): domain Bacteria; phylum Actinomycetota; class Acidimicrobiia; order Acidimicrobiales; family JANYDT01; genus JANNBN01. The sequence continues at coordinate 704 of JANMEI010000189.1, forward strand.
AAGGGAACAAGATCGATGAAGTGCTTCGCAACATCGTTAAATACGTTGGTATTGCCAGCTATTAGGGCCTCGCGATGTCGGCGAAACGCGATGTACCTTGCGGTCGAGATGCCGGCGAGGGCTTGGCGAGTGATTGGCTGAGGAACTCGCCGAAGAATGGTTGCCAACCGTCCAGGTAACTCGTCTTCGTTGAGCACGTGGCCGACGGTTCGTGAAGCCCACGCAGCGAACGAACACCAATTGACGTCATCGCGTCCGAGTTCTTGGGCGAGGACTTCGCCGACACGTTCGTAACTATACGTAATAACGTGGTTTCGTACTTCGCCATCGCGAACGGCGACGACGTCTTTAACGCTAAACGGCAAACTGATTCGTTTGGACTTCATCGAGCTGATCGATAGTGGTGAGTTGTTTCGGTCGCTCGCCGAACTAAAAACTGGGCGCCGAACCTCGCGGCCTCTTGTACAACAGAATCGAGCAACTGGAACGCATAGTGTTTCTCATTAGGGGTTGAATCGCGACGGTCGAGCAGTACTTTCGCGAGCTCGAAATGTGACTCCAATGCAAGCAGCGGAGCGAACGATCGTTGGTGATAGGCGGCAGCGCGCCGAAGTTGTTCCTCGGCCACAGCGGACTCGCCGAGGAGTGCTGACAAAATTCCGAGGCTATGCATGCCGCATGGCCCCGTGGTGGTGGTGCAGGGAAACGCATCGGAAACCAAGATGAGTCGTTGCTGCAACTCTTGAGCAATACGTTCGTCGTTCAACCGGACCGAGAGATATGCCAGGTTGGTCAAGGTAGGAAACTCCATAAACGTTCTGGGGAGCGCCGCTAGACCGACCGACACCGCAACGTCCAATACCCGTCGCGCAGCATCAATGTCTCCGCCGTCGAACAATCGGGGACCAACGAGATAGCCGGTTTGGCGGTTCATGGTGCTGTTTTCCACAATGCCTCGCATAGGCCCCATCATTGGTTGGAGCTCATCTTTCCAGCGAGCGACGTTGACGGCGATGTCGGCTGCGAACGTTGCCGCGTCGGCGTTTCGCCCACTCTGAACGCCGAGCGAAAACATCTTCGCGACAGCGGCCATGGTGTCGTTGAGTTTGCCGTGATGGAGGAGAGCCCCGGTGTGGCCAATGATCGCGTTGAATTGCCAAGCAGGCAATCCCAGTTGCGCAGCCCTCGTCATCATCTCGGTGCCAAACACTGTTGCCGCTTCGACTTCTCCGGAGGACAACAATGAAGATGCACACGTTTGCATTGCCTGTAACAACATGAGTTCATCGCCGACCGTGAGCGCTGCCTCGAGGTGTTCACCTGCTTCGGTAACCCGTCTCCCGACCGACTCAAGTGTGGCAACCGTGTGATCGCGTCGGAACAACACCCGGGCCAGTGTGGTTGGGTCGCCTAACGCACGTGCGATGGAAAGCGCTTCGTCGCTCATGGCGAATCGATCAGCAGCATTGTTAGCCCACAACATCTCTGATGCAACGATCGACAACAATTCAGCTCGTTCAGCCTGGTTGGGGGACCCGGCTAGCGCCTGATGAAGGGTGTCATCGCCATCGTGCGACGGCCTGCACTCCCGCGCTGACCATGGGAAGCCGCGTCGGCAGAGCGATTGCGAGCCGGTCGATTCTCCTCATGCAACACCCTAACAGCCCTTCATGGAGAAGACTCCGGTACCTCCGGAGGGCTGGACTCTTTCTGTGCTTACGAGGTCAATTCCTCGTCGGAGTCACCCAGGGTGACGTACCAGTTCGCACTGCGTTTCAGGAGGTGCGG
>JANMEI010000205.1:0-2010 GCA_031376865.1 Acidimicrobiia bacterium
GATTGGTTGGTTGCGAGCCTCGGGCCCGATGCGGTGGCCAAGCACTTCGTTGCAGTGTCGACCAATACCGAAAAAGTGACCGAGTTCGGGATCGATGCAACCAACATGTTCGGGTTTTGGGATTGGGTGGGTGGACGATACTCAATGGACTCGGCGATTGGGTTGTCATTGATGGTGGCAATTGGGCCCGAGCACTTCAACGACATGCTGGCCGGATTCCACCGCATCGACGAACACGTGCGAACCACCCCGTTTGCCCAGAACGTTCCGGTGTTGATGGCGGTGCTGGGTGTTTGGTATCGAAACTTCTTCGACATGCAAGCGCACGCAGTGTTGCCCTATGCCAACGAGCTGGTGCGGTTTGCCGCCTACCTGCAGCAATTGGATATGGAATCGAACGGAAAGTACATCGACCGCGACGGTCAACGGGTTGCGGTCGATACGGGTCCCATCGTTTGGGGGACGCCTGGTACAAATGGTCAGCACGCGTACTATCAGCTCCTTCATCAAGGCACCACCATTGTGCCAGCGGACTTCATCGGGTTCAATCGGCCAAACCATCCGTTGGTCCATCATCACGATCTGTTGATGTCCAACTTCTTTGCCCAAACCGAAGCACTTGCATTCGGAAAGTCTGCAGAGCAACTGGTGGCCGAGGGTTGTCCTGCTGCGTTGATCCCACATCGAACGTTTGAAGGCAATCGTCCCACGACAACGATCATGGCTGACAAGTTGACCCCAGGAGTGTTGGGCGAGCTGGTAGCGCTATACGAGCATAAGGTTTTTGTGCAGGGCGTCATCTGGAATGTGAACTCATTTGATCAGTGGGGTGTCGAACTTGGCAAGGTGTTGGCAACTCACATTGGCAAGGAGCTCGTTGCTTCGTTTGATGATCAACAACTTGCGCACGACAGTTCAACGAACACATTGATCCGCCGCTACCGTGCTGCTCGACGCCCAGCCCCGTTAGAGTAGAGAGATGGATCGAGAGCGCCGCGCCGCCCTGCTGCAGGGAAAACTTCGAGTCATTACCGCGACCGAGTTGTCCGATCCTGGCGCATCTGAGGCAATGACACCGATTCCGTACTTCGGTGGCGCTGCTGCATTCGATCCCGTTACTCAGCAACTGTTTGTGTTGGTTGAAGCGTCCACCGAAGATCGAGACCCCCTCGACATCGATCCCCTCGGTCCTCGTCCGCAACGAGGGTGGTTGGGTGGGGCCATCGTGGCTGCTGCCCGTCTCAGAGCCGCGAAACTTCATCTGTATGCTGACGGTCACGTGCTGACACCCGACGATGCTCGTCGTGCCGCTCGGTGCTCGATTCCGACAACTTGTTGGTCCGTGGTGGGCCGGAACGCGTACGTGATCGACCCGATCCGATTGTCGGCACCGCAAACCATTACCGATCTTCCTGCTGATGAGCAGGCGTTCGTTGAAACCATCGAAGCTAACGGCGCAATCGCAATTGTCGAAAACGGCGTTCTTCGAGCCGAAGTGCTGGGCCTCGAAGTCGGTCGAGTGATCCGAGAAGCCGAGACCGATCGACCATCGTTACAAGTTGGTGTTGGAAAACACGATCGACTTGCCCAATCGATGATGAACTCGTCGGCTGACCCAGCTAAGACGTTGCGCGATGCCGTTGAGACCGTCACCAAGATGCGCGTCCCAGGTGGACCATCGCACCCAGCCAACACGGCAAGTCGGTCTCGTTGGCTACGCGAGATGGTGCTGAGCGATCCTGGTCGATTCGAGCTCGTTGCACCCCTGCAGCGGTTGGCCAGCACGGTGCCGGTCGATCTCAAACTATCGGGGGTTGCTGCGCTCATCGCCCATCAGCAGTCACGTTCCGTGGTGGTTGGTTGTTCGGCGGGGGTAGACCTTGACGCACCCACGGATCTGCTCGATATCGCTGAATTAGCAGGGTGTTCAGACGTGATTCTGCTCCTCCCGGCCGACCACGACATCCCGGCAATACGAACGCTGTGTGCCACCCTGACCCCAACCCTGAC
>JANMEI010000276.1:0-8757 GCA_031376865.1 Acidimicrobiia bacterium
CGACGGCAGCACCGATGGCGAGCAGGTTGTAGGTGCCGATGAGCGTGAATCGTCCGATGACGAAATCATCGTCACTACGTATGCCGATTACTCGCGGCGGTGAGGTCAACCGCAGGAGCAGCATCGCCAGTCGGCTCCCGGCACCAGCGAGTGCGCCAACTGCGATGCCAGCCACCACGATCACTCGAACCGTCTCGACCGGTTGACCCGTTTCCGTCGTCACGACCATGCCCATCTTGTTAGCCGGTTGTACCGTGGCGCGCTGACCGGCCGGCGATCCCCATCGTGATCCCCACAGTGATCAGCCCAATGCTGATGACGAGTGACATCATCATCAGTACCCAGCCAAACTCGGGGAGTTGCCGCTCGTTGTACGGCGGCACGTTGATCACGATGAGTACCACTGTTAGCAAAGCGATACCGACCAGCAGGAACGCCCGCCAATGTCTAATGCCGATGATCGTGACAGATTGAGGTGCGGGACGATTCATTCGAGCCTCCAGGTGCTGGGACGGAATACTGATAATGAGATCGTGAACAGCAAACAACCACACATGTGCAGTGTGCTTATTATTGAGTTGTTCGGTGAACACAGCGACTAAGTCATCCCTGTATTCGTCGCGGAACGACTTTGGGTACAGTGAGGTCAGATGCCGATAGGCAGCAATGCTCCGTTGCGTGTTCATGCCGGAGTCGCCTTGAAAGCTGGGACCTTTCGGAACCGGTGCACGAGGGTGCGGAGTCGATCAAGCTCGGCGTGCGCAACCTGTTCTCCTTGTTGTGTCAGGCGGTAGTAGCGGCGGCGTTCATTTCCGGACCGATCGGAATCATCAGTGGTTTCAACAATCAGGCCATCAGCAAAGAGCCGGTTGAGGGTCCCATAGAGGGTGCCCGGACCCATCTGCACGGCGCCTTGACTTTGTTCGTCGACCAGGCGCATCAACGCGTAGCCGTGGTTTTCCCCGTCGAGCAGTGCGAGCAGCAGATACATCGATGCTGCAGGCATTGGTTTGAGGGTCGATCGTCGAGCCATACTCGAAGTGTGATGTATCGAAGTTCGATAGTCAAGCGGTATCGGATGGAGCGTCTGCAAGCGGACTCTTATATGGTAAACATGGTGACTATATTAGTAACCATGGTGACGAAAAGAGTTTATCAATGAGCTGGGAAACAACAGCAACTGCAACAACGTCGGCAACACCTCAACAGATCTGGGCACTGTGGGTCGATGTCTCGCGATGGAACAGGTGGGACCACGAGGTGATGAGTTCCTCACTGGACGGCGAGTTCGTGAACGGCGCGACAGGGATGCTGAAGCCGCACGGGGGGCCTACTGCGAAATTTGTCATGACGGAAGTGACGCCACTGGTCTCGTTCAGTGACCGGTCCCGATTGCCGTTGGCGACGCTTGATTTCCATCATTCCGTTGCGGTCGTCCAAGGAGTGACGACGATCAAGCATCGGGTGGTGATGACTGAACTGTTGACGCCGCTGTTCAGTCGAATCATCGGCCGCAAGATCGCTCGGGGCCTGCCCGTGGCCGTGAACGCCCTCGCTGCATTAGCTGAAACGGAGAAGTAGCGATGGCAGCAATTCAACGTTCTTCAGCCACAAAGTTCTGGTTGGGGGTCGCATCGAAAAATCATGTGAGCATCGGAGTCAGCCAGGGCTTTGCTCAGGTCAACCATGGTCGGAAAGGCCCGCTGATGCGCATGCAATCCGGCGATGGTCTTGTGTATTACTCGCCCGGTTTCATTCTTGGAGAAAAGCCAACATTGCGTGCGTTCACCGCCATTGGCATCATCACCGATGGTCTCGAGCAAGTTGAACATTCTCATGACTTTCAGCCTTGGCGACGGACCATCACGTACCGAAACGATGTGGGCGATGCGCCGGTGACTAACCTCAAATCACGTCTTCATCTCACCAGCACACCCTATTGGGGTTATCAATTGCGCACTGGCCTGGTGGAACTGACCGGGGATGACTACCAAATGATTGAGCACTATATGGTCATGGCGTATAACAAGGGAGCCACATGATGGGCTTAGCAAGTAGCTATGACGCAGCTGATGCCAGTCCAGGGTTTCTGCTGTGGAAAGTGTCAAACCTCCATCAACGACTGCAACGCCGAGCGCTCAGCGCGTTAGATCTGACCCCGACGCAGTTTTCGGTGCTTGCTTGTTTTGCTGACCTGTCCAGTTCCGGTGCAGCACTGACGCAAGCCGACGTCTGTGCGTTTGCGGCGCTCGACAAAATGATCGTGTCCGACGCAACTCGATCCTTGGTGGCAAAAGGATTCCTAGAAAAGAAGCCCAGTCAAACCGATAAGCGCGCATCTCACATAAAGCTCACCACGATTGGGCGAGCAGTCTGTACCAAGGCTGTTCGGGTTGTTGAAACCCTCGACTCAACGTTCTTCGCACCAGGGCAGACTCACCAACCCTTGGTGCTGCAGTTGCAAGCGATTCTCGCCGCTGACGACACTGACACCTCGGACTCTGCCCTTTAGATAACTGCGCAAGATGCCGATAACCCGACATGCCCCCCGCATGCCCCTCGCTTGATGCCGCATCCATACCCACTTCACAACTTGCCCTGACCGGCGGGTCTCACCTGATTCAGGTGGCTGTATTTGGTGGCCTTTTCGTGGCCATCGGGCTGCTGCTGATCAGGGGGTCACGTCGTTTTCGTCGAACTGGCGTCGGCCTTTCGGCGATGCTTGCTGTGGCTGCACTCGGTTTGACCGGTCAAGTCGCCAAGGCCGAGCAACCGTGCCCATCGACGACCACCGTCGGTTCGTCGCCATCGCTGCAAATCGTGGCAGACACCCCACAGAGTTCTTCGGCCGCAACACAGATCACCATCGAGAGCATTTCACCCAGCACGACGGCGTTGCCGACGACACCAAACACCCTTGTTCCGTCACCCGGTCCGTTGAACCCGTCGAACCCCGTGCCATTGTCGCCGCTGGGCAGCACAACTTCTTCGACTGCACCTACCAGCACCTCGACGACTAGCACCTCAACGACGACGAGCACCTCAACCACGACGAGCACCTCAAAGACGACAACAACGCTGGCGGCCACGACGACGACTCAGGCCATTGGGTTAGCTGCATCAGACGCACCCCCAAGCACCTATACGGTCAACACGCTTCCGTACAACTCGCAGGTGAGTTCGACATTTTCCATCACCAACACCGGCGGAGGAACATTGAGCGACATCACTGCTGTCAGCACCCTCGCCGGTCCGTTAGTGGGCCCAGTATCGATTGACTGCACGCTGACTATGCCAGCAACGCTGGCCGTTGGTGAGTCGTTTCAATGCACGGTTTCCGTGGATCCGGACATTGCGAGCTTTCCGTATGTCGACGTAGATGTGGAAGCCACCATTACGTTGACGATGACCGGGACGGGCCCGGCCGGAAACACCGTCACCTCAACCGGTACTGCAGTGGCGTCGTTCGATTTGTTGTTTGCCAATCGATTAGAGATCGATGTCGTGCAAGACCCAACTTCGACCGGGTTCCCCGGGGAAGCCGTATCGGTCTTTACGATCTCGAACACGGGGGCAAGTCGATTGGTGAACTTCAGCCTGGCCGTTGGCTACTACGGAGGCGCTGACTTCAGCGCATGTACCGTCCCAGCCTCACTTGATCGCGGTGAAAGTTTCACCTGCGTGATGCACGGACCAAAGCCGCTAGCGGGCCGGGTCGTTGCCCACGGGCTGGTGGTGCAAGCAGAGCGGCTCGATGGACGGGTAACGAACAACTTCGCCGCCACCAATTACTTCGGCTAGGGCTCGCCTCCGGTCCGATACCTCGCCATGTCGTCTTTTGATGTGAGGACAAACAAACCCGGTAGCCGCAACGAAACAACAATTTGTGTCATGACCGCCACATACAGTCCCGATAGGGTCGCCCTATGCGTGCCGTCGCCGGAGTTGATTCTTCCACTCAATCAGTCAAAGTCGAGGTCCGAGACCTCGACTCAGGCACGGTATTGGCAGTAGGACGGGGAACCCACCCCACCACCACACCACCCCGCAGCGAACAAGATCCTGCAGTGTGGTGGGCTGCACTCACCGAAGCTTTCACCCAGATTGGTGAACATCGAAGTGCCGTCGAGGGAATCTCGGTTGCTGGTCAGCAGCACGGGATGGTGGTGCTCGATGAGAAAGGCTCGGTTATTCGGCCGGCAAAGTTGTGGAACGACACAGAGTCAGCACCTCAGGCCGATCGTCTGGTCGCACAACTTGGCGCACCAGCGTGGGCCTCGGCATGTGGGTCCGTTCCGGTGGCTGCGTTTACCGTTACCAAACTGGCGTGGCTGGCGGAGCACGAACCGGAAAACTATGCACGCATTGCAAGTGTGATGTTGCCTCACGATTGGTTGACCTTCTGTCTGACCGGCCGCCGCACCACCGACCGAGGCGACGCCAGCGGAACGGGTTACTACTCCGCACCCGAAGGGCGCTGGCGAACCGACCTGTTAGCCGCTGTCGGTTCGACCCATGACTGGGCTGCCGCGCTGCCAGAAGTGCTCGCTCCGTTTGCGTCAGCGGGTGAACTGGAGGTTGCCGCAGCATCGGTCCTCGGGTTGCGGCCGGGGATCAGCATCGGTGCAGGTACGGGCGACAACATGGCCGCAGCGCTCGGAATGGGGTTGCTCCCTGGCGACGTCGCCATCTCCTTCGGCACTTCTGGAACCGTTTATGCCGTGAGCGATGTTCCCACTGCCGATACCACTGGATCGGTGGCGGGCTTTGCTGATGCATCGGGCCACTATCTTCCATTGGTATGTACACTTAACGCTACTAAGGTAACAGCGGCCGTTGCCCGGTTACTCGGAGCGGATCTTGATGTGTTTAACCAGTTGGCGCTCGCTGCCCCCGGTGGTTCGGGCGGTTTGGTGTTGCTGCCCTACCTTGATGGCGAACGAACCCCAAATCGTCCCAACGCCAGGGGTACCCTGGGTGGTATCCGGTCTGACGTGACTCGAGACCAACTGGCTCGGGCATCGGTTGAAGGTGTGGTCTGTGGTTTGCTCGACGGTGTCGATGCACTCATTAGAGCTGGCGTGCCCACCAACGGCAGGGTCCTCATTTTAGGTGGGGGTGCCCGATCTGAGGCGTATCGTCACATCACCGCCGATCTCGTTGACCGAGCGGTAACGGTTCCCGAAGCTGATGAGCATGTTGCTACCGGAGCATGCGTGCAAGCTGCAGCAATGTTGACCGGTGAATCGGTGTCGGAGATTGCCCTGCGGTGGGGCCTCGGTGCTGGCCTCACTGTCCAGCCAGGCTCATCACAAAGCCCAACCGGAGCGTCGCCGGCCGATGTTCGTGCGGCCTACGCAGAAATTCGTGGATAACCAGATGAAACCCTTTGTCCGTCTTACCGGGGTTGCGCTTGCCCTGATGCTCGGTGCGTGTTCCAGCACGGTTCAACCGCAAGCGAAGTCCGTATTGGCGTCACCTACGACGGCTGCGGGGCAACCCGATGTTGAGTCTGTTGGGCTTGCGCACGTCGAAGGGCCAGCTGGTCTGGGGCCCGCAAAAACAACCACCACGCTTGAACTCACCACGATTCCAGCAAGCACCACTTCGGCGCCAACGTTGGCGCCAACAGTTGCAAGCACACGTACGATTACGGTCGCTCCAACAAATCCCACCACCCTGGCGCTGGCCCCCGATCCCACTTATACGGTGCCAGTTCGTACTAACCCTCGGTCAACGAATCCGCCAAAGGCGACCAAGCCACCGAGGTCGATCACGATTGCCGAGCCGATCACCGAACCACCCATTGCGGAAGCGCTGCCCGACCCGTCTATTGCCCCGTCAACGAAAGTCAAGAAAGCGAACGTCAAAACTGCTGCCATTGGCGCTAAGTGCACCGTTGCTTTACTCGGGACCGAACGACCCACCAAAAAGGGTCAAACTGCAGTATGTGTACGTACCAAGAAGAAGGGCTACGTTTGGTCGTTGCAGGTTGCTCCGCAACCACAAGGGCCTGCAGCGCCAGCCGTTGTTCCTGGTTTTGATGGCAAGGCAATCACACTCGGCATCATTGGTACCACCACCAACCCAACGTGGACCAACATTTCCAAGGCGATCAGCGCCGGTTTCGAAGCCCGTGTTGCGGCCATCAATCGACGCGGAGGAATCGGCGGGAAGTACCCCGTCAAAGTGCTGTTCCGAGACGCCAATTACGACCCCGGCCAGACGCTTGTCGAGCTTGGTGCCACTAAGAATCAAGTAGTCGGATACGGCTCCATCTTGGGAACACCGTCTACCGAGGCTGCGGTCCCGTTCCTTCGTGACAATCAACTGATGGCGAGCCCGGCCTCGCAAGAGGGTCGATGGGCGAAGGAACCCAACCTGCTTCCGGTGTTTAACAGCTACCAAATCCAGGCAATCAACGGGGTGGGTTACTTCATCGAACAGGCGCCTGGTTCGATCGTGTGCTCCGTATCGGTAGCGACGTCGTTTGGTGATGCTGGTGCGGAAGGGTTTACCTTCGCGGCGACCGATCTGGGTGCACGAATCGGAACCACGATGACCATGGCACCGACCGATACCAACCCGGCACCGGTTCTTGCTCAACTCGCCCGATCTGGATGCAATGGCGTCGTAGCCACCGTTACTCCGCAGCAGTTGTTGGCGCTCGTTGTTGGTGCAGCTCGCGGCAACCTGACGTTCCGATGGATAGCGCTCGGTGCAGGATTTAGTGATCGCATCATCACTTCGCAAACGTCGAAGATTTTTGAGCAGTCGTGTTGGGTAATCGGCGACGGCCCCGTCTGGGGCGACCCGGCGACGGCTTCGTTGGCTGCCGACCTGTTGGCATCTGACAATCGCTACTGGACCGAAAACCCAGATGTTGGCCTCACGTTTGGGTATACCCAAGCCCGGGTCTGGGAGGCCATGTTGGAAGCAGCCGTAGCGGCGGGCGATCTGAGCCATGCTGGGTTGCTCAAGGCCTCGACAGTTGTCGGCCAGATTGACACCGGCGGCTTAGGGTCGCCGATCAATTACAGCCAACCTCAACGTCTGAGCGCTCCACGGGCTGCGATCTACGCGGTGGATGGTTCATATCGAAACAGCATCCGAATGCTGGTGAACAACTACTCGGCCCCGGTGGCCAGTCGATTCCGACTGAAGTAACCGGTAGGTAAGCGAAGGATTACTGACGGGTCCTCAATCCTGACCAATTCTGCTTACAGGACCCCGAACCAATTCAGGTTTCGAAGGCATCTGCCGATGTGTGTCTGTGCGCCGAAAAATGACTCAGCAAATTATTGGGTGTGGCGCACTGCTCATCGTCGTGGCTGCGATGGTGATGGGGGCAACGCCACCAGCGGGAGCGCAAACAAATAATCTCAATCCGAAGCTTGATTGTGCATGGCTCAATCCTGATGGCTCGTGGATTTCGCTGTGGCGCTACAAGAACCCGCAAGGCACCCCGGTCAATATTGCCGTCGGCAACCCAGCAAACTATTTCACGGGTGTTGGGACTCCCGCGGTGCCTATCAATGTTGGCCAACCCACCGTTTTCCTGGCTAACCAAACGCCGCAGTCAACGTTGAGCTTCGGAGTGACGATGCCATCAACGGTGACCTCACTTACCTGGACGTTGTCGGGCAACACCGTCACCACCGTTAAACCGACAGGTAGTACGTGTGCTTCGCAACCGATCTCGCAGGTACCAGGGGCTGGGCCCCTGATACAGGCAGGGATCGTCGCGTCGGGAATGGCAGTTGCGCTCGTCGTTGTCCGTCGAAAACGTTTGCATCTCAAAGGGGAGCACTCAACATGTACGTAACTGTTGCCCCAACATTGGTGGCTGGTGTTGGACTGGCCCTCACGGGTGGTCCGATGCTGTGGTTGGTTCCGGTAGCAACGCTTTGCCTCCTGGCCGGCTTGATACTGACTCGCTATTCCTACGTGTCGAGTGTTCGTCGGGATCGCGACATTGAAGCCTTGTGACCCGGGCGGCCTGATTCATGTTTGCTAGACAGTTGCTCGGTGCACTGTCGCTGTTTCTGATTTCCTTGGGGCTTGCGTACTTCGGAATGGTGATGGGACGCGGATCGCGTGTTGAACGCCGATGGCGCAAAAGCGGGTCGGCGCCAGATCAACCTTGCGTGACGCCGAGCGCATCCAGTGAGTTTGTCTTTTATGTGATGATTCCCTGCCTCAATGAGGAAGCAGTGATTGGCGCGACAGTGAGTCAGCTGCTTCGCCAATTTGAGATGCTCAGATCATCGACTTCCTTCACGCTTTTGGTGATTGATGACGACTCGGACGATTCAACTATTGAGGTTGCGACTGCTGCCGGTGGCAGTTTCGTTCGCGTGTTGCGGCGAACATTTCCTCATGCCCGGCAAGGCAAGGGGCAAGCGCTTAACCATGCATACCGCGTCATCGAAGCCGACTGCACTGCTCAGCACTACGACCCGGCCCAAGTCATTGTGTGTGTCATGGACGCTGACGGTCAATTGAGCGATCATGCGCTTTCATTGGTTCGTGAACGATTTTTCGTTGATCGCAAGATCGGAGCAGTGCAACTAGCAGTTCGAATCCGAAATCGAGATCGACTGATCACTCGCCTGCAGGACCTCGAGTTTTGGGTGCTGTCTGCTGTCTCGCAAATGGCACGTGCAAAAACAGGGACTGTAAGCCTCGGCGGCAACGGCCAATTTTCTCGTTTGGAAGCGCTTCAGTCTCTTGGCCGTGACCCATGGTCGGAATCGT
>JANMEI010000280.1:0-2027 GCA_031376865.1 Acidimicrobiia bacterium
CACGATGGTGGTGCTCGGCGGCGTTACTGCCGCAGGCTTCTCTACCTTCCAAAAAGTGAAGGTGAACGGGCCCGAGTACCAAAAGCTCGCCACCACTGGCGACCTCATCGCAGACATCTTGCCACCGCCGCTGTTTATCGTCGAATTGCAACTCGAGGCGCAAGCCATGTTGCGGGCCGACCAGGCGAGCTTCGAACCGCTCGAGAAGCGCGCTGAACAACTGAAGGACGAGTACCTCGCTCGACAGAAGTATTGGGTGGCCAACTTGGATGCAATCGGCGACTCAAAGCTGAATGATCCATTGTTGAAAGACTCTGCCGCTGCGGCGAATGAGTACTTCTCGATTTTGGAAAATGAGTACGAACCTGCTCTCGAAGCAGCGTATGCCCAGGGTTGGAATCCACGTGACCCTGATCAGTTCGAAGTGTTCGAAGATGCTGACCGAGCTCAGATGATTTTCGACACGAAACTGACCCCAGCTTTCGTCAAGCACCGTTCCGCAGTTGACCGAACCGTTGCACTTGGCATTACCCGCCGATCCGGTTTGGAAAGCGAAGTGAAGAGCACGGTGTCAGGTCGTTTGACCGGCCTCGGCTTGTTTGCACTTTTTGGAACCCTTGCCACCTTCTTGTTCGGTTCGTTTATTGCTCAGGCAGTGCGTAAGTCGCTCAAAACCATTACTGACGCAGCCAACCGGGCAGCCACAGTTGGTTTGCCGCAAACAGTTGCATTGATTCAGTCGGCCTCGGAGGACACCCCGCTTCCTGAGTTGGAGCGGGTCCAGGTTGAATCTAACGATGAGTTGGGCGAACTGGCGACAGCACTGAACTCGATGCAGGACACCGCTGTGGCGCTGGCCTCGGAGCAAGCGCTCGTACGTCGTAACGTTTCGCAGAACCTGGTCAACCTTGCTCGCCGCAACCAGGCGTTGCTTGGTCGGTCATTGAACCTGCTCACCCGTCTTGAACAAGACGAGCGCGATCCCGACAAGTTGCAAGACTTGTTCCGGGTTGACCACTTGACCACCCGCATGCGCCGCAACGCCGACTCGCTGTTGGTGTTGGCTGGATCTGAGCCGAACCGCAAGTGGTCTGAAGCTGTTGACCTCGGCGACGTGGTTCGGGCTGCCGTTTCCGCCATTGAAGCATTTGATCGAGTGGACATTGTCGGTCTTGACGCTGCCGAGATCAAGGGTAGCAACGTCAACGATATCGCTCACCTTGTGGCTGAGCTCATCGAAAACGCGACCAACTTTTCGCCGCCGGACAGCCGTGTTGCCGTCATCGGTCGGGCGAAGGCTGATGGCTACCTTTTGGTGATCACCGATGACGGTTTGGGTATGAGCCCAGAAGATCTGTACGAGGCTAACGCCCGTATCTCGGCCTACTCCGCTTTCGAATCGACCCCCACTCGGGTGTTGGGTCTGAACGTGGTTGGTCGTCTGGCTAACCGCCACGGCATCGAAGTTTCGTTGGCCGAAAGCGCGACCGCAGGCATTGCGGCTCGAATCGTCTTGCCTGGATCTGTTCTGGAAGGTTTCGCACCTGAGATCGAACAATTCCCGGCGATGGATTACCCGTCTGCATTGCAAGACGGTGAGCATGTCGGTCTTGACGCTGGGTACAGCTCAGATGCTGTTTCACAATTCCCAGCGTGGGATTCCGTTGCGCAAGATATGCCTACCTTCGATGCACCAACGTATGGTGAGTCGTTCGATCACTCTTCGGATACACCATCATTTGATACGTCAGCTTACGAAACTCCATCGGAACCTTCGATGCAGTCTCCGTGGCTTGCTATTGCTAATCAAGCAAATCATGATGGCTTTGTTCCGCTGGAAAGCACCGATGTTGAGTCAAACTATGTCGATCCGTTCAACGGTTTCGAATCACAACACGCAGCAGAAGTTGTTTCCGATGTCGTCGGGTACGAAGCTGCAACCGACTATCCGGCAGCGATCGAGTTCCCGGTTCCAGCCCTCGACAATTTCAGCACCCCAGAGCCGACTCAACTCGTCGAAGAAGTTG
>JANMEI010000035.1:0-4428 GCA_031376865.1 Acidimicrobiia bacterium
GGTTGGCTTCATCGGCCAGCGAACCGACGATTCGTTTGTGGTGGCGCGCTATTCGATCGCGTGTTGCGCAGCCGATGCGTTGGCCTCGCAAGTCACCGTAACAGGAGCGACGCCACCAAGCCTTTCCGCAAATAGCAACACACTCCAGTGGGTCAAGGTGGTGGGAACCCTCACCGAGGTCAACGGGGCTGTTCCGCAGGTGAAAGCTCGCGACGTAAGCGTGGTGGACCAGCCGCCCGATCCGTATATTTAGGCGTCGGTCGTAACTACTACCGAGGGCGGAACTACCGCACGTCCCATTCGCAATGCGCGCATATCGAGTGGCTCACCGGTTGCTTCGTCGACCACCGCAACTTTGATCCGCCGGCCACTTTCGCGATCCTTCAGCGCAACCATCGGACCCTCTTCGCCAAATAGCCAGTCCTCACCAAATCGCCACATCACGGCCAGCACGTCCCAGAACGCCAGACCCTTTGCTGTCATGTGGTATTCGAACCGCGGCGGGTGAGGTTGATATTCTCGCTTTTCGAGCATGCCTTCTTCGACCAATCGCTCCAATCGCTGGGTCAGCGTGGCTCGGCTCACTTCAAGTCGTTTTTGTAGCTGCTCGAAGCGACGCGGACCAACCAGAAACTCTCGCATCACAATCGGAGTCCACCAATCTCCCATCAGATCGGTGGTGCGTGCGATCGGGCATGGATTGTCGTCAAAGCGAGTGCGCTTCATTCGTTACTTCCCCGAAAGTTGTTCGGCTGCCAAGAGCCCCTGAGCGGGACTCAGTCCTGCACGAGCAACCAGCCAACATGCTACCGGCGCAGCAATGCGTTCGCTCGAATGTGCGGCGACACCGGCGAGTGCCAGTAACGTATCGAACTCTTCGGGGGTCGGTGCATCAACCCCAAGCGAGGCTGCAAATTGTGCGATCCACTCCCGGCCCGGCGACTGGATCGGCGGATGGCCCGACACCTCACTCATCAGTTGACGTCGACGGCTTCAACTCGGACTGCGACCTGCTTATGCAGCGGCGTCCCCGCAATAGGATCTCGGTGCGAACGGTCGGTGAACTCGTTCGGAGCGACACCGGTCATGTCGTCTGAGGTTCCGACTCCCATGCCGTTGGGCAAACTCACGTGACCGCGACGCATCACATGAGTGATCTCCACCGGCACAACGGCGGTGGCGCGAGAGCTCGTGACACGCGCAGTACCCCCATCGACCAGTCCCAATCGATCGGCGTCTTCAGGACTCACGCGAAGCGAACCCTGCGGGTCCTTCTTGCGCCAGGTGTTGTCTCTGATGATCGTGTTAGCCGTAAACGACCGCCGCTCGCCCGCCGACAGCACCATCGGAAATTCGGCGGTTCCTGCAATTGGTTCGCCAAGTTCGGCCAGCATCGCGAGTAGTTCGGGGATGTACAGATTGATTCGACCGTCTTCAGTTTGGATGCGGTTCCACGAATCTTCGTAGTCGTCGGTGGTAAACACGACGCCGCTCGGGCTGCTCATCACTGCATCAAACAACTTTTCGCCCGGCTCCAAACCAACGCCTGTGAACCCAGCACGCTTCACCGACTCGGGGTTGGTGAGCGCACAACGATGACATGCCCCCCACAACAGCGCGCCGCTGGCTGCACCCGGTCCGTACTGTGCTTCTAGCGACGGGCCGAGGGTTCGGTACAACAGCACCGGAGCGTATGCGCCCAGCCGGGGTTCAGCCGTGGTGGCCGCAAAGAAGGCGGTGGCGTAGGCGTCTCGTCCTTGTTCGGCTGCAGCTCGTAATGGCGCGTAGTCGGATTCGGTAAGTGCACCTAGTGCTTCGACGAGCCGGGCGTGGATCTCGGGCTCGGGCAGTGTTCCTGCCAACGGTTCAACTACCGGTCGTCGGAGGTGAAACACGTTCGATGGGAACTCAAAATTGAAGAACGTTGCTTCCCACTTTTCGAATTGGCTTTGCGCGGGCAACACGTAATGGGCCAGGCGAGCCGTTTCCGTCATCGCGATATCAACGACGACCAAGTGCTCCAAGCTCAGTAGCGCCTCGCGCATCAGTTGCGAATCGGCCAGCGAGTGGGCAGGGTTTCCCGACTCGACAAACATGGCACGGTACCGATCCGGATGATCGGTGAGTATCTCTTCGGTGATCACGTTGCACGGCACCAGTCCGGAAATAATACGTGCACCGACGACAGGCGACACAGACCCTTTCGACCCGCTCGAGGTGGACTTAGCCTTGTCGCCTCGAGCGATGGATACCATGCTGGTTGGCATATAGGCAGTGCCAGGCCGACCGAAGTGACCGGTCATGATCCAGACCAGCTTTTCCAGATACGAGCACAGTGTGGAATGGGCACCCATCTGGATACCCAAGTCTTCGGCGACGGCACACGACGAAGCTTTTGCGATTCGTCGAGCAGCTGACCGCAGCAGTTCTTCGTCAACCTCGCACAACGCCGCGAACCGAGCGATGTCAATATGGCTGAGAGCTTCGACTGCTGGATCAACGCCCGATGCATGTTCAGAAAGCCACGCGGTAGCCATCAGTCCTTCTTGCACGATTACCGCGCCGAGCGCAGCAAGGCACCACGCATCGGTGCCGGGCTTGACCCGCAGGTGAAAGTCAGCCAGCTCGGCAGTTTCCGACAGGCGCGGGTCGATCACGATCATGGATCGGTTCGGGTCTTTGGCGATCTCTTTCAAAATGGTGCGGGCATGCGGGAGCCCGTGGCTTTGCCAGGGGTTCTTTCCAACGAACACGGCCACCTCGGTGTGCTCGAAATCGGCACGAACCACCCCGCCGATCATCTTGCCGTTCACCCAAAACTCCCCGGTCTTTTCCTGGGCCAACGCATTGGATTTGAACTTGGCACCCATCGCCCGCAGCGTCGCCCCCGAGTAGCCGCCTCCGAGGTGATTTCCCTGCCCGCCGCCGCCGTAGGAGAAAATCGTGGCACCCCCATGGGTGTCGCGAACGCGAGCAAACCCGGTTGCCACTTCGGCAATAGCGGTGTCCCAATCGATCTCTTCGTATGTGCCTTCAGGCGTCCGACGTAAGGGGCTGGTCAGGCGAACCGTTCCGTTTTGATAGTGGTCGAGGCGGAGTGCCTTTTCGCAGGTATAGCCGAGGCTGGCTGGATGGGCCTTGTCGCCCCGGATGCGTTCAAATCGCTTGCCATCCTCGCCGAGCCGGATTTCGATACCGCAGTTGCATTCGCAGAGAATGCAGGCGCTTTGCTTCCACTGCAGTCCATCAGTGGTGGTGGCTGATTCGGGCGTGCTGTTGGCGTTCATCGAAATCCCCCGAGTGAGTTCAGTAGATGAACGCACTCTAGAGGATCGATTGTGCCAATCCAAACCCGCTAGTTAGATTCGGCCTGAGCGGCCTTTTCTGCCCGGGTGTCGACGAGCTCGACTCGTACTGGACGCTCGACCTGCGCTGCGGCATAAGCGTCGATTTCGTCGAGCGTTTCTTTGTCCAACAACGCCTTCGTCAATGACTCGAGCTGTGGGCGCTTGTCTCGCAACTGGGCCAGCGCGAACGTATAGCACTCGTCAACAATTTTCCGGGTTTCCAGGTCAATGATGCGGCGGGTCTCTGGCGACGGACCGTTCGGCGAATCGCCAAACATGCTGCTTTGGTCGTTTGGCCCAGGCAACACCGTCATTGGACCGATCGCATCGCTCATGCCCCAGCGTCCAACCATGGCCCGAGCAATTCGGGAGACGTTGTCGAGGTCGCTTTCGGCACCTGTGGTGACGTTGCCGTAGACCACTTCTTCGGCAGCGCGGCCACCAAGCGACATGATGATACGTCCACGTAGTGCTTCTTCGTCGTAGCCGTAACGATCGTTGTCGGGCGCCGAGAACGTGACTCCGAGTGCTCCGCCACGAGGAATGATCGAGATCTTTCGGATGGGATCGGCGCCGGGTGTGAGCATGCCCAGCAACGCATGTCCGCTTTCGTGGTAGGCGGTGCGCTCGCGCTCTTCGGGGCTAATCAGAATCCGCCGCTCGGCGCCCAAGACGATCTTCTCCATCGCATCGGTGAAGTCAGCATTCTCAACCCGATCACGGTCTCGCTTCGCCGCCAACAATGCAGCTTCGTTCACCAGGTTTTTCAAATCTGCGCCGACCATGCCGGGCGTGGTGGAAGCCAACGCCTGCAGGTCGACCGATGGATGAATCGGAACCGATTTGGTATGCACACGCAGAATGGCTTCTCGACCCTTTTGGTCTGGCGGGTTAACCGACACTCGTCGATCGAAACGGCCAGGGCGTAACAGCGCGGCATCGAGAATTTCAGGGCGGTTGGTTGAAGCCAACACGATGACCCCTTCGGATCCGTTGAATCCATCCATCTCCGTCAGGATCTGGTTGAGAGTCTGCTCACGCTCGTCGTTCCCACCAAGGCCCGAACCACTGGTGCGCGATC
>JANMEI010000297.1:0-4715 GCA_031376865.1 Acidimicrobiia bacterium
GAAAATCCGAACGTTCGGGCACGCCTTTTCAACCGTCGCCACACCTTCGGGCGAGGCGATCACGCTGACCGCCGTGATGTCGGTTGCGCCGCGAGCCATCAACAGTTGACACGTGAACGCGAGCGAGCCACCGGTAGCGAGCATTGGATCGAGAATAAACACATCGCGGTTGGCCAACGACTTTGGCAGCTTTTGGGCGTATTGCTCTGGTTCAAATGTTTCTTCATTTCGACGAAGGCCAACCAGACCGACTTCGGCCTCCGGAAGCACGTACGTGAATCCATCCAGCATTCCCAGCCCGGCGCGTAGGACCGGCACCAACAACGGCCCAGGGGCGCGAAGCTTCACGGCCGGAGCCATCAGATCTAGCGGCGTCTTCACCTCGGTGGCTTCAACTCGAAGGTTGCGAGTTGCTTCGTAAGCCAACAGCGTTGCGATTTCAGCAACGGTGCGCCGAAAATCAGCTGACGGCGTGGTCACGTCACGAAGAATGCCGATGCGGTGAGCGACGAGCGGATGTTCTACAACGTGAAGCGACATGCCCGCCACGGTAGCAACCGAAAGCAGGGGTCAGCGGCGACGCAAGACGCGCAGGCTGCCGACGGTCAGTTCGGGCAGCGGGTCAAATCCGCCAGCGAGCGCACGGAGATAGATCTCGTATGGCGGTCGGCCACCATCGGCAGGGTTCGGAAACACATCGTGGATCGCCAGGTATCCGCCGGACATGATGTGTGGCACCCAACCGTCGTAGTCACGATGCGCGACGTCTCGACCATGTCCACCGTCGATGAAGCAGAACGCCAACGGGGTTTGCCAGTGACGAGCAATCGTGGCCGATGGACCGACCACTGCGATCACGGTCCCTTCGAGGCCAGCATCGTGGATAGTCGCTCGGAAGAACGGCAACGTATCCATCTTATTGATCCGTTGGTCGACAAGATCGGTGTCGTGCCATTCCCAACCAGATTGGTTCTCTTCGGACCCGCGATGATGATCAACGCTAAACAACACCGTGCCGTGCTCGTACGCGATCGACCCTAAGTGCACAGCTGATTTTCCACAGTACGAACCCACTTCAAGCATGGGTCCCAAACTGGCTGCACCCCATGCTGCGACACGCAATCCAACTGCCTCGTCCGGGGGCATAAAGCCTTTTGCTTCATCGGCAACCTGCATCGCGTGGGCGAGATTCACCGTTTGGTTTTCTTCTTGGTGGACGGAGGAACGGCCCGTGGCTTTTTTTGCCCTGGCTTCAGTGCCGATGACTTCGGTCCGCAATATCGCCGGCCAGCGACGGTCTTACACACAATCTCGAGTGTGGTGGGCGGCTTGGTGACTTTGGGCCTGGTCGTCGGACGCACCGTCGTGGTTGGTTTAACCGTGGGCGCAGCCACCGAGGTTGTGCTGCCACCCGGTGCCGTTGGCGATGGGGGAAGCGTGCTCACGGTTGGACTTGGCACCGTTGGCGTACTTGGCCCAGGAATCGTGGAGTTCGTCGCGCCTGGGACTAACGATGTTGACGATGGAACGAGTGAGGTGGTGGAAACCGACGGAGGCCATGGCAACTCGAACCACGACGCAGCAGTGGGCGAGGCCACGTCGTCAGGACCGCAGCCAGCTGCTTGGATTCCGGTGAATTGGAACGAAGCAGAAACCCTCACCTGGTTGGCCCGTGCGGCAAAGGGCCATCGACCCGGACACGGGGTGTACCAGTTCACGTTGAACGTCACCGTCCCACCTGGGCTGATGGACGCAATGGTGTGATACCAATAGCCAGTTTTGTCTTCGATGACACCCGCTCGTTGGCCGGAATCAGCAAACGCAGTTGGGACTAACAAGACGTCTTGGACGAGTGCTGGCGGGCCGGGAATCCGCACGACCAGTTGCACATTGGACAGCACGTCGGTTCCAATGTTTGCAACGGTAACAGCGGTAATGAGTCCACCCACTGGCCGGTTAGTCGCCTGGGTAGTGATTCGCACATCGAGCCCAGAGGTTTGGGCTGGCGCAGGAGTCGTATGGAGACCCAAGAGACCAACCACAGTCGCGACAACGACGACTAGAGACAACTTGGAGCGGGACAGCTTGGGAACTGACAACTTGGAAACAACGTTTCTGGCAAGGTTCATGAGACGTAACTCCACGGGGGAAGAACCCACACTAGGCCGCGTGAGGTGATTGCAGGAGAGTTAAGGACATATACACAGTTCAGTTGACCCCCAACGGTGCACGCGGGAGCCGCATGCAGACGCCGATTTTTAGTCGACCGGGTCGCTTTCGGAGTCGATCGGGTCATCGGACCCAAGCACCTCGGCGGCATCAACAATTGTGTAGGCGTAACCCTGCTCAGCCAGAAACCGCTGCCGGTTGGCGGCAAAGGTTTGATCGTTAGTGTCACGAGACACGACGGAGAAAAATCGGGCCGGACGACCGTCGCTTTTGGGTCGCAAAATACGTCCGAGTCGCTGCGCTTCCTCTTGGCGAGAGCCGTAGGTACCAGACACTTGGATAGCCACTGATGCATCGGGAAGGTCGATCGAGAAGTTGGCAACCTTTGACACCACCAACACGGGGATTTCGCCATGGCGAAACTGGTCGTAGAGCTTTTGACGTTCTTTGGTGGACGTCTTGCCAGTAATGATCGGCGCATTGAGGTGGTGGGCAAGTTGCTCAAGTTGCTCAATGAACTGCCCGATGACCAGCACCAAATCGGTCGGGTGATCGGCAATCAACTTTTTAACGACGGCAATTTTTGATCGAGCCGTTGCACCGATTCGGTAACTTTCGTCAGGCTCGGACAACGCATATGTCATACGTTCGGCATCGGTCAGCGTCACGCGAACCTCAACACAATCAGCGGGGGCGATCCACCCTTGCGATTCGAGGTCTTTCCATGGGATGTCAAAACGCTTCGGGCCAATCAGCGTAAAAACTTCCGTTTCCTGTCCATCTTCACGAATCAATGTCGCAGTGAGCCCTAGGCGGCGGCGGCTCTGTAAGTCTGCAGTGGCGCGAAACACCGGAGCTGGGAGCAAGTGGACTTCGTCGTAGATGATCAGCCCCCAGTCCTGGGCGTCGAATACGTCAAGGTGCAGAAACTCACCCTTCTTACGACTGATCATAACTTGATAAGTTGCAATAGTAATTGGCCGAATCTCTTTGCGTTCGCCGGAGTACTCGCCAATGTCTTCTGGCCGAACGTTGGTGCGCGCGATGATTTCGTCTCGCCATTGCCGCGCTGACACGGTGTTAGTGACCAAGATCAGGGTGGTGGCCTGCGCTTTGATCATGGCGGCCATTCCCACCACCGTTTTTCCAGCTCCACACGGCAGCACCACCACGCCGCTTCCACCCGCCCAAAACGAATCTGCGGCTTGTTGTTGGTAATCGCGGATATGAAACTCAGCATCCTCTTCAGTCCAACCCATCGAAAATGCAGAACCATCGACATACCCGGCGCGATCATCGGCGGGCCACCCGATTTTGATCAGCGCTTGTTTGAGGCGGCCGCGGACTGCGGGTTGGATGCTGACCAGATCTGGCCCCACCGAGTCGCCCAGAAGTGGACCGACCTTGCCTCGCTTCACTTCCGCAAGGACGGCCGGATCGGTTGATCGCAGCACGAGCCCGTAAATGGGATCGTTCTCGAGGATCAACCGACCGTACCGACCCATCGTGTCGACGATGTCGATCAGCAGCGCCTGGGGCAGGTCGTAGCGGCTGTACTTCAGGAGCGTGTCAACCGCTTGCTCTGCATCGTGTCCGGCAGCGCGGGCGTTCCACAATGCCAACGGCGTGATCCGGTAGGTGTGGACGTGCTCTGGCGCCTTTTCCAACTCGGCAAACGGCGCCAACGCCGCCCGCGCTTCGTAAGACTGAGGGTGGTCTACCTCCAGCAGGATCGTGCGGTCTGATTGAACAATGAGGGGGCCTCCGGCCATGGCGGTAGAGGCTACGGCGGATTTACGCCTAGTGGTGAACTCGGCGGAGGGTCGAGTGGCGAAGCGGAGCGAGTCCGAAGGGCCCGAGCCATACTTTTCGGCGGAGGGTCGAGTGGCGAAGCGGAGCGATATTTTTTGCAGTGAGTTGCCGCTACCCGAAGGTGACGTCTGCAGGAACCGTGAGATCCGGAATACTGATTTCGGGTATCGAAATGTCGGGAATGGAAATGTCAGGAACTTGTGTGGTGCCGACGGTGCCAGCAAAGAAGTCGTTGACGCACCAATCGCTGCCATTCTTGGCCAGGTCAATGGTGACGGCTGTCGGTGTCGTGGTGGTGAATGTTCCGCTGATCGTTCCACTTGACCCGGTGCTGTCGGAGCTGGTTTGTACACCGAACAGGGCCTTTCCACCGGACCATCCAGCGGATACCAGTGCATCACGGTCGGCTTGGAGGCGATCGACGGTAAGTACTGAACCCGGGCAAACCGATTTGGTTGCCTCTTGCGGGCTGACGTACAGGCGGTCGGCGAAGGTGTTGCCAACTTCGGTGACACCTTTGACCTTGCCAACCACCCAGACCGTGCAACTGCCGATACCGACCACGAGGAGCAAAAAGATGCCGAGCAACACCCATGGCCACTTCTTCTTCTTTTTCGGGCCGCCCTGGACACCGCCCTGGACACCGGGGTTCCACGCTGGTTGTTGCGGGGCCTGTGGAGCCTGCGGTGCTCCACCCCACGTTTGTTGCGGGGCTTGTGGGGCTTGTGGAGCTT
>JANMEI010000343.1:0-3485 GCA_031376865.1 Acidimicrobiia bacterium
GCGAGATCACGAAACGCCCCCAGTTCGACTGATTCCTGCGGGAACATAAACACGAACTCGTCGAGTTTGCGGCCGAGCCCAACCCCGATCGGCAGCAACGTGTCCTTCACTCGATCTCCAAGCCGGCTCAACACGATTTGGGCCCCGGGAGCATCGGTCTCTGGGCAGAACACAACGAGGGTGATCTTTCTGCTGTCGCGCACCAAACCGAGCCGATCAGTGGTGCGAACCGAATCGCGCGCGGCTTCGCCAAACTCAGCAAACGCACGACGACGCTGACGGTTTCCGAGCGACGCAAACGTCTCAGACGGAAACGACACGGTGACCACCGAGAATGTGTTGTCGTAGCGACGACCACGAGCCATCTCGTGATCGAGCAGGTCAAACAGGCCACGAGCATTGAGAAGGTGGGTGATGTCGTCAACAGTGTCAAACGACTCAAGTTTGTCGAGTCGCTCTTGCAGCAACTTCCACGCCACCCCGCCCACCACGCCGAATGCGAGATAGCTCAACAAACGAATGAGATTGAGCGTGGCAAATCGGGTGGTACCCAACACTTCGATCGCTGGAAGCCGCAGCACCATGTAGATCGCCGCGGCTAACAACGCGGCGGCGGAGCCACCGATCACGTCGGCCACAACGACCCCGAAGAACACCACCACATACAACGCGGCGGCCAGCACCTCAACCCGGTCAACACCGCGTGCCCACATCGTGATGGCAAGCATCGCCAAGGTCAACACACCAAACGAACTAATCAGTACCCGTACGGTTCGATTGATGGAACGCGCACCGGGAAGGGCACGGTCGCGAGACGTGCTCAGCGCTGCGGGGTTGAAAGACATTGCATCAACGGTACCCGCCAAACCAGTCAAAACGAGGGCATGCCTGTTCTGCCGCCCAGAATCGGAAAGACTGAGCGAGTGAACAGTATGTTGCGTCGGTTTTCTGCGAACACCAACGCACGTTTTGCGTTATGGCTGATGATGGCGGCGTTTCTCATTCCCCTCGGCACCAGCACCCTCCGCGGCATGCACCATCTGGTGAGTTGTACCGACGAAATCGACCAAACATTCTCCGTGACGGCAATCGATGCCAAGTCGGCGGTGATCACCGGGTCTACCTCCGTTGTCCGGAAGCCTCCTACCGGTAAGTGCTCTGCGGTAGATATGAACATGAGGGTACGTCCCGACTCCAAAGGATTCGTCTTGATCCGGCTTCCCGTCGAAAACAAGACCGATCGGGCGTGGACCGCCAGTGTGATTTTGCAGCTTGATGACCTCAAAACCTCGGTGCCGATGGGTCGAATTGAGGCCGGCCAGGTGAAGACAAAGGAACTTCGTGTGCGCCTTACTCAAGAGCTGCAGTCGATCACCGGGACACTGGTGGTCGGTCCGTAAAGAAAAAAGTTGAGTCGCCCCTCAACCCCATCTCGCATTGTGCCGAAGCCTTTGATCACACCCAGTGACAACCATTCGAACCCGGTGCCTGATGTCTGAAACAACTCACAACCCAACCTCGGAAGAACCCTCGGCTTCCCCATTACGTGGACTGATCGCGGCCTCTGTTGATAGCGGATTGGCTGGTCTGTTGTCCTCTGTGCTGGCCCAGCACCGAGATGCATCCGACGAGGCGACGCCCACGGTTACTGAATCGCTTTTCGAAGACGATGCAGTTGAACACCAGATGGTCGAGCAGCCGGTCTTGGTGGCATCGACCGTTTCAGGCGGCCCCGAACTCGACGACTCGTTGTTTGCCGAACCGACCCTTTCTGCAGCGCCACCATCCACGGCGTCCGTGGCCGCTTCAGAAGTTCACGAAGTTCCTGAAGTTCACGAAGTTCCAGAAGCAGCCGCTCAACCGGCGGGCGAGGAAGCGCCGCTGTCGCGTCGTGCTGCCCGCGCTGGACGTCTTGGTCCTCGCTTGGCCGACGTGACCGGAAACGAGACACCGACACCGCAGGTTGCTGCTGAGGCTCAGGTCACACGCCCACAGTCGTTCGATTCCAACCCGGTTTACACCCCGGACGTGTCATCGAGTGCACGGCCATCAGCTCCAACTCAACCTGCTCAGCCCGAAGTGCGACGCCAGTCCACCCGGTTGCTCACCACGTTGCAGATCGGTT
This sequence comes from Acidimicrobiia bacterium, assembly GCA_031376865.1. Classification (GTDB taxonomy): domain Bacteria; phylum Actinomycetota; class Acidimicrobiia; order Acidimicrobiales; family JANYDT01; genus JANNBN01. The sequence continues at coordinate 2,126 of JANMEI010000343.1, forward strand.
TGCTTCTGGAGGGCCTGTCCCAGCTTCGTGCTCGACCGGGCGAAGATGGCTTGCCACCAGGCATGTTGTTGATGGATGTCAAAGGACCGCTCGGCCGGTACAACAACGACAGTCTCTACACAATTCGCGCCCAGATCGATGCAGCGGTTCGAGCCGGCGATATGGCGTTGGTGACACCCGACATCGGCATCGTGTTGTTCTGCGGCGGATTGTTCTTCCCAGGGGATCTTGAGGTCATGGGAGCTCGCATTCGACGTCGAGCGCTTGATGCCAACCCTGCGGTGTCCTCGATTGACGAGCTGCAGGTCATTGTGGCCGGAGCGTTGTCAAGCCCAGGCGAAGATCCGTCCGAGTTCATTCATCGTGGCGTTGCTGCGTTTGATCAATCAATCGACAGCACAAGGCAAGACATTGTGATTAGTTATGCCGACGATCGAGTGCAGTTTTAACGCTACCGATCAAACGTCCAGCTGACGGGTCGTCCGTTGGCATACGGCATGACGCCGTGAAACGCCGTGGGCTCGGCATCAAATACCATCGGTAAGAAGTGCCGGTCTCCTTCATAAAAGTCCAACCCTGACGAGAGTCGCGTTTCTGGGTCGGCAGATGCCGCGTCGAGCACCTTCGCGAGCGGTACCCAATGCAGCGTTCCTTCTTCGTTTGCCATCGGCACGTCGCCCTGCCACGAGGTCACCAAAAACACGAATCCAAACCAGTCTTCGCCGTTGGGACCGAAACCTGGCCACGAGACGGTTCCTCGTAGGCGCATGTCGGTTGGTTCAATCAGCGCCTCTTCATACAACTCCCGACGGGCGCTGGCCACAATTCCTTCGTCGGCGTTTACTTTCCCGCCGAGGCCATTCCATTTCCCAAATTGTTCATCGTCGGTTCGCGCGGTGCGGTGGACAAGCAGCACCGTTTCTTCGTTGGGGTCAAGCACATAGACCAGGGTTCCAAGGATCGGTGTGTAACGAGACATCGGATGTACCGTACCGGAGTGACTGCGACGACCACTCAGCGTTCCACGGTATTCACGAACGGTTCGGTGTATCAACACACTGAGGATGGCCCGCTGCTTGCCGACCGCTACTCGGTGCGGGTGAGTAGCGGCACGATTATCCAAGTTGGTTCGTTTGATCCAACCCCCAGTGACGACATCATTGACCTTCACGGCCGCGTCTTGGCTCCGGGGTTTATCGATGTGCAGTGCAACGGGGCGATGGGAATCGACCTCCTGTCAGAACCTGAGCGGTTATGGGAGTTTGCCTCGGTGCTGCCTCGATGGGGTGTCACCACGGTTCTCCCAACGCTCATTACGTCGCCACCTGAAACTCGGCGAAGGCTTAGTGATACCTTTCGC
>JANMEI010000351.1:0-2657 GCA_031376865.1 Acidimicrobiia bacterium
CTGACGAGTGTCGACGGTCATAGCCGCTGTGTCTGCAGTCACCTAGGGGTTGATAACGGGATGACCAATGACACGCATAAACAACTTTGTATCTACGCGTATCAGTCGTAACGTTGTTATCAGACACCGGCGATACCGAGAACTCGGTTCGCACGAAACAAAAAGGAGTGTCGCCATGAGCCAATCAGCCTCCAAGCAACTGCTTGAAGACCTCCGCGCAGTACCCCTGTTTTCAGCTTGCACCGACAAGGAACTTTCCCAAATCAAGCGCCTCGCCGACGAGGTCATCATCCCAGCAGAAACCGTGATTGTTCGCCAGGGTGCATTTGGCCAAGAGGCATATGTGTTGCTGTCCGGATCGGTTTCCGTAACGGTGAGTGGCAGTGAAGTTGCCACCCTGACCGACGGTGCCTACTTCGGTGAGCTCGCTCCGCTCGACCACCTTCCTCGCTCAGCCACCGTAACTGCAACCACGGAAGTTCGTACGTTGGTCTTTAACTCGCGTGAGTTTTCGACGTTGCTCACCGAGCACGCTGCTGTAAACCGGAAGCTTCTCGCCGATTACGCGCACCGTCTTCGTGAACTTTCACTCGCTCGGGCTAGCTGACCCTCGCCTTGTCATTTCGGTCATGTCCATCATTGCTGCGCGCAGTTGGCCATGACCGATGCGCAAAATTCGTAGGAAGTTCTCAGCCTCGATAAGCGCTCGTCCAGCTGGATCTTCGTCGGCGGTCAGCGAGCGAATTTCGTAACGAAGATTGAAAAACTGCAATCGTTCATCATAAGTAAACGTACCTTCTTCGGTGAACCTACTGACGAAGAGATCATGGTCCGCAGCAGTGGCACCAAGTTGTGCCCGCGTCTGACTGCTCAACCCGACAAACCGGCCTCTCACCGTGACTCGATAGATATTCACGATCAGCAGGTTACGCTGGCGACATGTTGAATCCTGAAATCCGAGATATGGCCCAGGCCAAAAACTTTGCCGCCCTCACCGTCATGCTGCCTTCAGGCACCGCAATGACTCACATTATGTGGATCGATGCCGATGATGACCACCTTCTGATCAACACCGAGATTGGTCGAGCAAAAGCCACGGCCATGGATGCCGATCCCCGGGTCACGGTGGCTATCTGGGACGCCAACAACCCGTACCACTACGCCGAAGTGCGCGGCAAGGTGGTCAGTTCGTTCGATGGCCCGGCTGCTGCCGATCACATCCAAAAATGCTCGCAGAAGTACACCGGCTCTGACTACGGTTTCGGCCCAACCGACACCCGGATCGTCTATCGGATTGCTCCGGACCGTCAGCGAACGATGTAGAGCAATCGAGCGATACCGTTATTGGGCATATCGAACGAAGCACACCTGCAGCGCACCGCCATTGGCCTGCGGGTAGGTGATCCGCTCGATGGCGCCGAGACCTTGGTCTGCGGCGGGCCATGAAGCTCGCTCCGCCTGGCAATCGCTGAGAAGTGTTGCTTCGAGTTCGGCGGAGATAGCTGGGAAGGTCATCGAGCGCAATATCTTGACGTTATGCGCATCGGTGCAACTGGCAAACTGAAGTTGATACGCGCCGGGTTGGTTGTTGCCACACACGCCTGGATCGACGAGTGTTGCTCCGGTAAGAAACCCGTCGGCGCCAAATGCGGCAGGCTTAACTTGAACTGTAGGAGCCGTGGCAGGCGGATTCACGGGAGGAGCCGGAGCAGCAGGAGCAGTCGGAGCCACAGGTTCGGTAGGAATCACGGCCTCGTCGGTAATCACATCGTCGGTAATGACATCGTCAAACCCGGTATCACCGCTTGCAGTTATCGATGCGTCTGCATCAATGGGAGTAGCCACAGCGTCGCCGTCGGTCGGCAGACCAAACACGTCATCGCCGCTTGGCAACGTTCCCGTGATCTGGTCAAAGGTCGACTTGACTTCATTCCCGGTCCGAACGGTTTTGAAAATCATAAAGCCGGCGGCAAGTAAAACCACAAGACCAATTGCGCCACCAGCCATCAGAACTTTGCGCCGCTTCGAGGCGCCGGCGGGCTGGTTGTCAAACATGGGAACCGGCGTCGCTGATGCGAATTGAGCCAGCGCCGGATCAACGTAGTCTGCACCAGTGAGGGTCGAAGGCTGTGCCCCGAACTCGTCAGCCGCGGCATGAACCATTGGATTGCTCGAGGTCCCAGCAGCGTTCGGGTTGAAGGCGTTCGGGTTGATGGCATTCGGGTTAAACGGGTTCGAGTTGACCTGGTTCGAGTTGGTTGCGCTAACGGCGGTGGCGCTGGTGACCATTGGCAGAAACGCGTGAGGAGAGGGTTGCGGAGCCTGAGGGTGGCTCGGTGGCGTCACCAACGGGAAGATGGGCGCTTCCGGTTGGCCCCACGCGGGCGCGTCTTGAGCGGTGGTTGGCATCGACTGATCCATACCCGATCTTCGGCACAACAGTGAGGGACCTAAAGCGGACCTGAAGCGGTTCGTCTGTGCTGCCGAAATTTGGCCGCTCGGAGTGGCTACTTTGCCCCGGCTCCCTCTAGAAGTCGGCGGGCGATCACCTTCAAACACAACGTTTCATCGGCACCTTCAAAAATGGACAAGACCCGAGCATCCACAAAGTAGCGAGATACCGCATACTCCTCGGCGTATCCCATCCCGCCATGGAT
>JANMEI010000359.1:0-8408 GCA_031376865.1 Acidimicrobiia bacterium
CGTATCGACGAACCGACCATCGTCCATATGCCTTCAGCCGACACCCCCATCGTTGGCGTGACGGCGAAACGAGGACCGAACACCGTCGGGCGGCCGCGGCGAACGGTCGCCCAACGCGTCCACAGGTCAACGATGAGCGCAGGAACTTCGACGTCGCCAGGTTCGCGCTCCAGTAGATCCATCGCAATCAGCGCCACTTCGGCTTCGGTGTTGGCTTGGTCGGTCCAGTGTTTCGCTTCGGCACCGATGTCGCCGGTGAGTTCCAACACTTCCATCCGTTCAAGCCACCACCACAGGTCGTCGAACTCCTTCGAGTCCGGTTCGTCTACCGCGGCAATGGCGAGGCGATGAAGCTCTCCACCTTCACACGCCTCAGCCAGCATGGCGAGTTGGGCTGGTTCTTCAAACTCGTCCCATGCTTCGACCGATGTTCCTGTTTCGCACCAAGCTGCAGCGCTCAGCAACGGTGGCAACGAGAGCATTGGCTGGATGGCGGCATTCGCAAAATAGGCGGGGCAGAACTCCGAGAGCAACGAGTCACGGCCTCGCAGCGGATGCAGAAACAATCTGTCTCGCATGAAGGCATCGTTGACCGGATAGTTGTCCCACAACAAGAGTGGTCGACCATCCACCGCATCCGCGAATCGCTCGGCCGCCTCCGCTGTGATCCGGTCGTTGACGACCGCTTCGCCGGTCCAACCGATCAGCACATCTGGTGGAAGGTGCTCACTCAGCGTTGTGAGATAGTTCGTCGATTCGACGCCTGCGTAATGAACCGGCACCACAGCTAACTGCACACGCTCATCGAAGTATGTACTAAGTATGCTGATTATCTCCGCGTGACGGCGGCCATCTGGTGTGGCTAGTTCACCCTCGGTCTCAAGTTCGAGGTCATCAAACGCAACCATGATCAACGGCACATGAGACCCGTTGGCTTCAACTAATTGCACTACCGGTTCGAGCTTGGCGATCAACGCCTGCGAATCCTCGTCGATGTCGCCGGGATCCTTACCGGGGGCAATACCGATGCAGAGCCGCAACCCGTCAATCGAGAGCAGATCTGCGAAACCTTCCAGGTGTCCATCGGTGAACGGTTCTCGCCACTCGTCTCGATGCAGCGGGTCACTCTTCGGTGCCCACGCATACCACGGCAAACCGGCCGGGACACACCGCTCCATCACGGCGCGTCGCGATGCCCATGACCATGGTTGGCCGTAGAAACCCTCCAGCACCCCAGCAATCGTGAACAACCCCATACAGCCATCGTGTCATGAAGCAGGCCTGTCTCGCAGAGTTTCGCCAGACAACCTACGGTTGTTATCCGTGACATCACCGCCAGTGTTTCTTCCGGTTACCCAACTCGATCACTTCTATCTCGGCGGCGACCGGATTGGTGCGCTTCGTGGCGGCCCCGGCGGGCCCCGGCGGCCTGAAGAGTGGCTTGGATCCACCGTGACCCGGTTCGGCGAAACCGATCGAGGCATCACCACATTGCCGGGATTGGGCGATCTGCGTTCGCTCGTTTTGGCCGATCCCGAACAATGGTTGGGTGCGGCTCATGTTGCGCGCTACGGATCCAACCCGGCCGTGTTGGTCAAGCTACTCGATGCCGGTGAACGCCTCCCCGTGCATGTTCATCCCACCAAACGGTTCGCCAAAGACCACTTGGGTTGTGACTACGGCAAAACCGAGGCCTGGGTGGTGTTGGAAACTCCCCCCGAGGGAGCATCGGTATGGGTCGGCTGCAATCGTGACGTTGATCCAACGGAGCTTCGCTCGTTGATCGATGCACAAGACAAACCGGGTTTGGTGGGGTTGCTGAATGAACTGACCGTGCATCCGGGTGATGCGATCGTGGTTCCGTCAGGAACTCCGCATTGCACCGGGGCCGGCGCGTTTGTGTTGGAACTTCAAGAACCAACGGATTTTTCGGTGCTGCTGGAATGGGACGGCTTCGCGCTCGATGGACCCGCCGAAGGCCATCTCGGTTTGGGTTTTGATTTTGCGTTGGAATGCGTGAATCGCAGGGCGTTTAGCACCGATGATCTCGCACGGCTGGTGCGCCGAAACGGTGAGCATGCGCGGCTGGGCACCTATCCATTGATGCCGGTGGTTGCAGATCCGTATTTCAGAACCGTGCGCATACGTACTACATCTCATACCAACTACACCTCGGAGGTTGGTGCTTCGTTTGCGATTGTTTTGGCAACCACCGGAGCTGGGTTCATCAGGGGCACCTTCGGTCAACTGCCTATCCAACGGGGCGATGCGCTAGTGGTGCCGCACGCCGCAGGAAGTTTCAGCTTCGGTGGTGACGCAACAGTATTGGTTGCGTTGCCACCGGCACCAGATGCACCGACTGCCGAGGAGTTCGACGCATGACACTCGCCACTCATTCCCTACACCCCGGAACCGGAGACCCACACCAGCGCATCGTGCTGCTTCACGGATTCACCCAAAACGCTCAGTGCTGGGGACCATTCGCCACTGACATCGGCATGCGTTTGAATGCTGACGTGATCGCGGTTGACCTGCCAGGACACGGTGCATCGTTTCACGATGATGCTGATTTGTGGGACACCGCCGAGTTGGTAGCTGAGGTTGGCGCTGACGCTCACTACGTTGGCTATTCGATGGGTGGCCGCGTGGGCCTCCATCTTGCGTTATGCCATCCGCAGTTAGTGCGCTCGTTGACCCTCATCGGCGCCAACCCGGGCATCGAAGACGCCGGAGAACGAGCAACCCGCCTCGCCGCCGATCATCGATTGGCGGACGAGTTGGTACACGACGGCCTACCAAACTTTCTGGACAAGTGGCTGGCACAGCCTCTCTTTGATGGATTGTCTGAAGCGACGTCATATCGATCTGCACGCTTAACGAATAGAGCCGAAGGACTGGCCGCCAGTCTTCGCCGGTGCAGTGTGGGGTCACAAGACAACCTGTGGGATCGGCTGACCGGCTACGACGGCCCACTGTTAGTAATGACTGGGACACAGGACCATAAGTTCGCTTCGATCGCGGACCGTATCGCTGAGAGGCGACCAGCGACAGACCGTGCGTGGATCAGTGCTGCAGGCCACACCACCCACCTGGAACATCCAGGAGCGTCAGCTGACGCGCTCGTGTCGTTCCTTACTCAGCAGTAGGAAAAGTGCCGTCAGAGATTGTCGACGAGGCGGGCTTTGCCTACGCGGCAGGCAATCAGCAGGCGCACAGGATCGGCATCGATCAGCGTTGCTGGTGTTGCGAACGTGGCCACATCAACACACGCCGCATAATCAACCGAGTCAACCGTCGGCGACGTTTCCAGCATCTGCATCATATGTGCACAGACAACATCGACCGACGTTTCGCCAGTGTCGATCAAGGAACGAGCCGCACGCAACGCCGAGTAAATCACCGACGCCCCGTCTCGTTGAGCATCAGACAAATAGCGATTCCGCGATGACATCGCCAACCCGTTTGCCTCACGTACCGTTGGCACCCCAACGACTTCAACGGGAAACGAAAGATCCAACGCCATCCGCCGGATCACGGCAAGCTGCTGAAAGTCCTTCTCACCGAAATACGCCCGACACTCGCCTGCCATGGCAAACAACTTCGCCACGACCGTAGCCACCCCATCGAAATGCCCGGGACGCGACACACCGTCCAACACATCGGTAATGCCCCGCACGCGAACCTGGGTCAGCACGTTCGTTGGACCGTCGGGATACATCTCGTTGACCGGCGGGCAAAACACCAGGGACGCTCCGGCATCCATCGCCAGCGCAACATCGTCGGCCAGCGGTCGCGGGTAGGCGCTGAAGTCTTCGGTCGGACCGAATTGCAACGGGTTGACAAAAATGGTGGTGACAACGAAATCGGTTTCGGCAGCAGACTGGCGGATCAGCGTGGTGTGTCCGTCATGCAACGCTCCCATGGTGGGCACCAATCCGACTCGTTTGCCAGATCGGCGCGCCAACCCGACGGCGCTGTGCAACTCGGTGATCGTGGTGACCTGCATGGCAGGTAGAAGAATCAGGAAGCGGGTCGGACCGGGACAGCGAGGCCCTCGGCCACCATCACGATGAGCTCGCGGCCGGGCTCACCGAGTTGGCGAGACATCAGCGTTTCGACGACCGTGATGGCCTGAGGTGCGTTGGCCAACTTGCCGGTGTACAACAGGTAGCCGCCCACGATGCCCTGCAACTTGTCAGAGATTTCGTCGGCGTGCATCAAGATCTTGTCGCCAGCTTCGAGCCACAAGCGAAGTTGAGGAAACAGCGCGCTGACCACCAGATGAGGATCGTCGTGTGACCCAAACGGTACGTGCGCGTAGGGCATGCTCATCTCGTCGTAGGCGTGCAGGTTGTGAGGCGAACCGAGCACTGAGACGATCCGTGTGAAACCGTGCTCTCTGATCCACACAATTTCTTCGTGACGACGTACTCGCCGATGATTTGCCGTGTGTCCGCCCGGACGCTCCGCATAAGCCAAGGAATCCTTCAGGACCCACCCAAAATTTCGTGGCTCAATGCCCTTCGCCCATTTACCCTTCATAAAGGTGTCAGCGTACCGGACCAGAGTGCGGTCAATGGGCCAGAACTCGGTGAATCAGCCCAGAAAACCCTTCAGGATCGCTGGAATGTGCCCCATGACCATGATTTTGGAGCTCAATCACTTCGGCGTGAGGCAGTAGGGCTGCTGTTTCGTCACTCGAACGACGCTGATGCGGTTGCGACTTTTCCCCTTTCCCGACCACTACGGGGATCGAAATGGCCGAGTAGTCAAACTGAACTGCACGACCCCTCAAGGTCATCAGGTCGGCCACCAAGCCCATCCCTTCGCTTCGCCGAGCGGCCCTCGTTTCAGCCGGAAGGCGCTCCCATACCCGGTCAGTGACAATTCGTCGCATAAACGATTCGGCGGCGGCGTCCGGTCCATCGGCTTCAAAGGCAGCGATCGTGATTCCTCCCGCATTACCTGGCCACCAGTCTGACCACGGCATAGGCGGCTCAAACACGACCGCTCCGAGCAAACGCCGAGAGGACTCCACGAGCAAGCGTTGGGAGGCGGCGAGCACCACGTTTGATCCTGCACTATGCCCCACCAAGACCACCGGTGTTGTGGACTCCACGCTCACATGGTCTAACACCGACATCAGGTCATTCACATGGTCGGCAAAAGCGTCATCACCAAAAGGCAACGCAACCGAAGACGCGTACCCCCGACGGTCATAAGCCACGGTGACATGGTGACTGAATCGACGACGGACTCGATCAAACGAAGTGCCTCGATCCATCGCACCGTGAACGAAAACCAACATCGGCTGACCCGGACGCAGGTCCTGAGCCAACCGAATATCAATCGCGGGATGATCCGCGGAGAGCACGTTGCGAAGGGTTAGGTGGCAGGACGGGGACGTGGGTTGACGCCAACAGGCAATCCCGACGATGGCAAATCGTCGTCGCCCTTTATCGCATCACCCAATCGCTGACGGACCTTGGCAAGTGCCGACCGCCGTACTCCAACTAATTCGCGCTCATCGACGGGAATCGGAGTGGGGGTTGGTCCGCCTCGGTCAATCTCTGGCAACTTGGCTTGGTCGGCTGGTTTGGTCCATTTCGGAAGGTGACCGAAGAGTTCCTCGATGTCTTTACGATCCAACGTCTCTTTTTCCATCAACGATTTCGCGAACTTGTCCAGCACTTCGCGATGTGTACTGATGATCTCGTAAGCAGTCGCATGCGCAGTGTCGATGAACTTGCGGACTTCGTTGTCGATCTGGCCAGCGACTTCGGCGGAGTAATTGGGGGTGCGACCGAAATCGCGGCCCATAAACACTTCACCGTTCTTCTCACCGAGTTGCTGAGGGCCGAGCAGTTCGCTCATGCCGAACTCGGTAACCATGGACCGAGCGATACCGGTGGCTCGCTCGATGTCGTTGGACGCTCCGGTGGTGATCTCGTTGAAGATGATTTCTTCAGCGGTGCGGCCACCAAGCAACATGGCCAGCTGATCGCGCAGAGCGGAGCGAGTCTGTGTGTACTTATCTTCGGTGGGCAGCGCGATGGTGAGACCAAGTGCACGTCCTCGCGGAATGATGGTTACTTTGTGGATGGGATCGCAGTTGTCGAGCACATGCCCAACGAGCGCGTGACCGCCTTCGTGATATGCGGTGACCCACAGTTCCTTTTCTGGCATCACGCGGCTCTTCTTTTCGGGCCCGGCTATGACACGGTCGGTTGCTGCTTCCATTTCCGACTGGCTGATGACGGTCTTGTTCCGGCGAGCAGCAATCAGGGCCGCTTCGTTCAGGAGGTTGGCAATATCGGCACCGGTGAAACCTGGGGTGCTGCGGGCTAACACATCAAGGTCGATGTCTGGCCCCAGTGGTTTGCCCTTGGAATGGACGGCGAAGATGCCACGACGTCCATCAAGATCGGGTCGGTCCACCATGATTTGGCGATCGAATCGGCCAGGACGCAGCAGTGCTGGATCCAAGATGTCGGGGCGGTTGGTGGCAGCGATCATGATGACGCCGGAGCGGGTGTCGAAGCCATCCATTTCAACCAGCATCTGGTTCAACGTTTGTTCGCGCTCGTCGTGTCCACCGCCCATGCCAGCGCCACGTTGGCGACCAACAGCATCGATTTCGTCAACGAATACGATCGACGGTGCGTTGGCTTTAGCCTGCTCGAACAGATCGCGGACACGAGATGCACCGACGCCGACAAACATCTCAACGAAGTCCGATCCGGAGATCGACAGGAACGGCACACCCGCTTCGCCGGCAACGGCTTTCGCGAGCAACGTCTTGCCGGTTCCCGGAGGGCCGTACAACAGAACGCCCTTTGGGATCTTGGCCCCAATCGCCGCGAACTTGGCAGGGTTCTCCAAGAACTCTTTGATCTCGCTCAGCTCTTCGATCGCTTCATCGCAACCGGCAACGTCGGAGAACATGGTCTTGGGCTGATCTTTGGCAATTGTCTTGGTGCGGGCTTTGCCGAACTGCATGATCCGGCTGCCGCCGCCTTGCGTGGAGTTGATGATCCACATAAAGAGGCCGATCATCAGGAGGATCGGAAGGAAGTTGAACAGCAACGAGACCCAGAGGCTTTGGTCTTCTTTGTTGACCTTGTAGGGCACATCGTTGATACGAAGCGCCTCGATGATTTTCTCGTCGTCGGCCTTGGCGTAGGTGACCTTGAACGGCTTGGTCTTCTTCTCGAAGTCTTTGACGAGTTTGACGGCGTCTTTGTCTAACGCCTTTTCACCGTTGAGTTCTTTCGGGATCGCTCCGATCCAAAATCGTCCCGTGACCACGTCGGATCGGTCTTGTACGACGGGAGCGGGCTCTCGTACGACCTTTCCGGATTCGACGAGTTTGTAGAACTCTTGGCTACTGAGTTTTTCGACATCTGAGCGGCGATTAACCACGGCTCCCATGCTGAGCAGCACAACAAGTGCCACAAGAACATAGAAGCCAGGACTACGGGCGAACTTCTTCATGGTGGCGTCACCTTAGGTCAGTGCATGTCATACGAGTACGGCTGCATACAAAAGTGGCTATCGGCACATCGGTCGGGAAACCCAAGCGAACATTTTCCTCGCAACGAATCTTTGCCGGTTGGAATAAACCCAGCAACCCGCCGTTAGAGGAACTTACATACTTACAGTCACTGCGGCGACGCAGCCATAAGGAGTTCCCGTGTCCATGATCGACGCCAACATCATCAGTCTCCCAGTTCTTCCCTTGCCAGGTGGAGTGGTCTTTCCCGGAATGGTGATCACCGTTGCGCTTGACTCGCCCACTGCCCAGGCGGCAGGCGCTGCTGCTGTCAAGGCTGGCAATCAACTGTTGTTGGTCCCCTTGGTTTCTGAGCGATATGCCAGCGTCGGGGTCATTGCCTCGATTGAAACTCAAGGTGAATTGCCCAACGGCCAGCGAGCATTGGTACTGCGGGCGATTGAGCGAGCGGTCATTGGTCAGGGGTCGCCCGACCCAGAAGGCGCAGGGGTCCTCTGGCTCGATGCCCGCCCGGTGCGCATCGCCGACGATGCAACTCCCGCAGATGTCGTCGACCTGAAGCGTTCCTACCGAGCCGCAGTTGGGGTGCTCCTCGAACGTCAGGGAATGGGCCGATTGGCCAGCGCACTGCGAGACATCACCGATCCCGGAGCACTTGCCGACACCGTTCACGAGTGGCCCGAGTTGAGCGTTGATCGCAAAGTGGAACTGCTCGAAGAGATCGATCCCGCCGCGAGGTTGAGATTGGCACTCGCCTGGGTCCACGAAGCGATTGCCGAAGCAGACGTCAAAGAGTCGATTCGAGATGGCGTCAACAAAGGGATCGAGAACCAGCAACGAGAATTCCTCCTGCGCCAACAGCGATCCCAACGACATTCTGATCTTGTTGCACGCG
>JANMEI010000371.1:0-2941 GCA_031376865.1 Acidimicrobiia bacterium
GTTGGCGGGGGAGGCGACGAACGGCTTTGCGTCCCATATCTCAACGCCTCGCGCGGCGGGCGTTACGTTTTCGTACCAACGGGTCAGGTTCGGAAACGCAAACGCAGCACCGGTAAACGCCACCACACTGAGCGGCAACCAAACAAGTAGTCCCACCGATTTGTGCAGGCTGATGTTGAACGCAAACCGGCCCTTGTTGCGCCGCACTCGAAGCGCTGTCGCCCACCGTTTGACTCCTGGCCAGTACCAAAGATAGAAACCGCTGAACAATACAAACATCCATGCAATGGCGAACCAGGCCACGAGGTCGTCGCCGTTTGGAATGACATCGCACGCAACCCCTTTGATACCGCCAGGTTCGTGCTTGTTGGCGTCAAGGCGGCACCAGCCAGAAGTCGGGTGGAACACGCCAAACACACCATTGTCTTGCCAGAGATGCATATGACCTCGGTACATCCACCAGCCGAAACCTTCTTGTGGATTTGATGATCCGTTCAGTTTCCCTGTCCCGGGGTCCACGTAAAAGAATCGTTCTTCGAGCGCTTCAGGGGAGTCGGCCTTCGGTGTGCCTTCCTGTCCTGTGCCTGCGTGTCCTGTGGCGGCCTTCGGCACCTCTGCGGCCAATTGATAGACGCCGCGGCCGTCGGTCGGCAGTACGACGAACACCAGCTTGCCTTCTGGCGGGAGCGCTCGACTGGCTTCATCAATACCGACATCGCCAGCCGATGTGCGGTACCTCTCGGCATGCAGCCAAGCATCGGTGCTGTGACGCACTGCTATCCAGGCGCCGGTGACGCCGATGACCACCACCCAGGCAAGCAGCACGTAGGCGAGTCGGCGGTGGACGGTGACGACCGCCCGGCGCCCCCGCATGGCAACTCGATTCACTGTCGACGGCTTTGGTGCAGTTGGTAAGGCTCGCATTGGTTAGAAGATTAGGTCTTCCTAATATTCAAGTCAAGGTAAAAAGCTTCATCGACATCAGCGGCCAATCTTGGACGTCATGTCACAGTCGGCCCGATTGGTGACTCTCATATGGTGTCGGAATACTCCGACCTACGTTGAAGGAGCTACCGCTATGAGTGGTCCAGTTTTGGAATCAGCCGCATTTGCGTTGAACGTTGGGGTGACCCGGGAAGCTTTTCTGGCGACAGTCCCGGGTATGTCGAGCTGGGCAGCCGAGCAACCGGGTTTTGTATCTCGTGAGCTGTTCGAAGTCGGCGATGGTCGCTGGATAGATATCGTGCGGTGGGCCACGATGGCAGATGCTATGCGCGCTGGTGAAGTGTTTATGGAATCCGAAGCGTGCAGGCTAAGTTTTGCCCTGATGGATAAATCATCAATTCAAGTCGTTCACGGCACTCCGGTCATCGAAGTCGTGTACCCGGCAGTCTGAGATTTGTCGAACGTGCCGTCCGTGCCCCACATGCCGTCGATGGAAGAACTCGCGTCGCTGGCTGCAGCTGGCGACCGGGCGGCACTCAACGCCCTGTTGAATGATGTTCAACATCCGATGTATCGGTTGTCGCTACGTTTCTTAGGGAATCCAGCTGACGCCCAAGACGCTACCCAAGAGATCCTTATTCGATTAACGACGCACCTGTCGACCTTTGAGGGGCGTTCCTCTTTCACGACGTGGGCGTACACGATTGCGACGCGCATGCTGTTGCGGACGAAGGCTCGGGCGGTTGAATCGTCAGTTGTTTCGGCTGAACGCTTCGTTGAGTTTCTCGACGCTGGGGTATCTGATCGCAACTTTCCGGCCGAAGCTGCTGAGTATCGAGAATTGTGTGCAGAGGTCAGGCTCCGTTGCACCTATGGAATGTTGCTCACCCTCAGCCGTCCTCTGCGCGCTGCGTATTTGCTTGGCGACGTGCTGGGGCTGACCGATCAGGAAGGCGCCGAGATTTGCGAAATCACCCCCGCTGCTTTTCGTCAACGACTGTCGCGGGGACGTCGCACACTGCGCCAGATCATTGACGGTCGATGTGGGCTGATCGACCCGACGAACAGCTGTAGTTGTGGTCGCCAAATCGCTGCTTCGCTTGACGCCGGTCTGATGGAACGCTCCGACCGAGCCTTCTGCGGTCAGCGAATCACAGCTGAAGTTTCAACCCTCGATCCAGCGTCGTTTGAACGCGTCGCAGATCAAATCGACGACATCGTGGCAATAGGAAGTCTGTATCGCCGTGATCGTTTCGCTGCGCCGGCCGAGGTGTGGTCGCAACTGCATGCCGCCATGCCTGATCTTCTCGATGCGTAGACTCACACTCATCTGTACACAGAGCAATTGGAGCTGAAATCTTGTTACCCAATGCAATCGTTGAAGACATCTGCGATCGGCTCGAGGGCGTCTTGCCCAAAGCCAGTTGGGGTGAGACCTCGATGTTTTACAACCCCGGCGATTGGCCTAGCCCCTGACTCGTTTGAGCGGTTTAATCCTGAGCCCAACGGCTGAAACGTACAATCAGCTTTTTCCGCTAATACAGGAAGCCCACCACGTCGCAGTGACGAAGTTTGAGAAGAAGGTCAAGTCTTCTGGCCGTGGTGCGTAGTCTCGGTGGCATGTCCGTCACCAGAATTCGAGCCATCGTTCGTCGACCGAGCCCAAGGATCACCGACGGAGAAGTTACTCACATTGTTCGCACTCCACTCGACATCGAGAAGGCCTTCGCTCAACACGATGCTTACGTTGAGCTGTTGGCATCGTTGGGATTGACGATCGTTCAACTGCCTGAGATGCCCGATCATCCGGATGGCGTTTTTGTTGAAGATGCGCTCGTGATGGTCGACAATTTGGCAGTGGTCACTCGCCCAGGTGCACCAACCCGACGCGCCGAAGTCGATGGGCTTTCTGAGTTCGTTGCGTCACTCGGCATTCGATCCAGCAGCATCGAGGCGCCGGCGCGGGTTGATGGCGGCGACGTGCTGGTGACCAATC
>JANMEI010000436.1:0-4608 GCA_031376865.1 Acidimicrobiia bacterium
GTTGCGGTACTCGATAATGGACTCGGAGAACTGAAGCGTGCCACCACGGCGGCCTTCCTTTTCCCACGACTTACCGGACTTCACCGTTGCTGTAAGCACTTCTCCTGCAACAAGCGGTTGGTGATAGTCGTAGTGCTGCTCGGCATGGAGAACGCCGCCGTTACCACCACCACCGGTTCCCGAGCTGTCGGTTTTGGTGAGGCTGCTGGGGTTCTTGCCTGAGCCGAACCATTGCGCGCCGATCGTGGGACGAAGCGGATAGTCGGGGTCGAATTGGGCGCTTGCCTGCACGAAGGTAGGCGGGGCGATGACGGCACCGACCTCGGTAGTGGCGGCATAGTCAGCATCGCTATAAATCGGGTTGGGATCACCAACGCTGCGAGCGAACATCAAGATATGTCCGGCTTCCACCGGGAATCGATCAACGGTCATGGGGGCAACCTAGAAGCGACGCGCACTGCATCGCAACTCCGACCCAGATTTCAGCGAGACACAAGCAGGTGTTGGCTATTGCTGTTCGTCTTCGAGCGCCAGTAAATGTATGCGGAGCCGCTCGAACACTGCCGTTAGTGTCTTTCGTTCCGTCGCATTGAGCTGATCAAGGAATGCTTCGCGAACTGCCGCGACATGGCCCGGTGCGGTGCGTTGCACAACTCGGCGACCGGCTTGAGTGAGACCAACATCGATCCCCCGTTGATCATCATTAGAAGCGGTGCGGGTAACGAGCCCCGCCTTTTCGAGCTGCGTGATTTGATACGACAATCCGCTTGGCGACGTGATCAACGCATCGGCAAGTTCATTCATTCGACGAACACCTCCCGGCACTTCCGACAGTCGAGCAAGGATGTCGTACTGTACCTGGCCGACCGATCCTTCGTCGCTGATTTGCTTCGCGACGTATCGAGTGAGACGCGCTTCAGTCTCGGAAAACGCACTCCACAAACGAAGTTCTGAATCGTTCAACCAGCGCGGCTGAGTCTTGATCATTCGCAAACCATAGCAACTTCCAATTTGAATCACTGCATCATCTCAATATGTGTCATGTTGAAGGCAATGAACCAGCACCACGATTCACCAGTCAACGTTCGATTGATCGGTGCACCGACCGACATCAACAGCAGCTTCTTGCGCGGGCCCGCATCGGGTCCGACTCATATTCGCTCGGTATTGTTTTCTGATGTCGGAAACAGCGCCGCTGAAAACGGGCGTGAACTCGGACGCGAGATCTTGCTGACAGACGCAGGTGATCTTCCTCTGACAGAAGGGCCGGGCGACGATGATCTCATCACTGAAGCGGTCAACGCAGCCCTCCTCGCTGGATGTGCGCCGTTGGTCATTGGTGGCGATCACTCCATCACCTTTCCGATCCTGTGCGCTATTGCCAAACACTACGGACCGGTCAGCATCTTGCACATCGATGCACATCCTGATTTGTACGACGAGCTGTTAGGAAACCGTCGATCGCATGCATCGCCGTTTGCTCGGATAATGGAAAACAACTTGGTGTCACGATTGGTTCAGGTTGGTATTCGGACGCTCAACACCCATCAACTGGAACAGGCCAAGCGTTTCGGCGTTGAGATCGTGTCGATGCAGCACTTCTCCCCCGGCCAAGTCCCAGCGTTGACCGGCAACGTCTATGTATCGATCGATCTTGATGGTCTGGACCCGGCTCATGCTCCAGGGGTTTCTCATCACGAACCAGGCGGCCTCACCGTTCGGCAACTCCTCGACGTCTTGACACCGTTGAAAGGACAGGTCATCGGTGCCGACGTGGTCGAGCTCAATCCCGATCGAGATCTGCACCAAATGACCGCTGCGGTCGCGGCGAAACTGGTTAGAGAACTTGCGTCGCTGATGTGATTGAGTGAACCGCAACATTGCGCAAATCGGATTGATTGGTCGCAATGGAGACCCCTTCTTTCGAAGCCGTAGAGCTAGGTATTCCGGCACAAGTGCAGTCACCGCGGCTCGAAACCTAAAGCACCACCGGGCCCGAACTGGGAAGATCTGGAATCGGGCCGAGAAAGGAAAACGAGGATCGTCCACGTTCGGCAGGATCGCCGCAGTCAATCAGCGCAATGTTGTCGACATCGTGATTGATGAGTGCGCCAACAGCACCACGAAGGGCGAATAACTCCACTGACGTCAAGTCGCAGACAAACACGCTGTATTGCATGGCCCATCCGAAGCTTTTCATTGTCTTGTGGACCTTGCGAAGCCGCACAGGATCCCTCACGTCGTAACAAACCAAGTATCGCTTTCGGGCTGCCATCAACACCTACCTTGTCGTAAACGCGGTGTAGTCGGGGATCTCACCAAGGACCGCCGACGCAAGCAGTCGAACCTGAACCTCCAACACCCGCCTATACGACGCTGTGTATCCGAACATCGGGTGAGTCACCTCCTGGGCCATGCGCCGTTCATACGCTGCGATCACCGAACGGCGGCCGGGTGTAGTCATGGCGACACCTCCTCCCCGCACTGTGAAGTCGCTGGGCTTTACCTCGCCGTTGTTAATCAACGTCAAAACTACAGAGTCACCAATTATGGGCCGGAATTCTTCAGCTAGGTCCAGCGCCAAAGCTGGTCTTCCAAATCTTGGCTGATGGTAAAAACCGATGAACGGATCAAAACCAACCAAAAAACATGCAACGGTCAAATCTTTGACAAGTAGTCCGTATACATAGGAAAGCAAGCAGTTCACCGCATCACGGGGCGGCCGACGGTTCCTGTGCTCAAATGCAAATGACTCCCCCGGCAGTGATTCGACCGAACGAAGCATGGATGAAAACTGGCCGAAATACTGACGCGCCGCAGCGCCCTCGTAGCCCAGCAATGACGGTGCACTCGCAGCCGCCTCGGCTGACGCAATCAAAAACTTCATTGAAGACAGCACCTCTGATGGGACATTGCGGCCATTGCGCCGCAGCAACGTCCGTGAGTTGCGAATCTTTCCTGAAACCACGGCACGAGCGAACTGGAGCGAGGCTTCAGGTCGCAACGCAATCTGCCGGCGACGCAGCTCGACGTGCTTACTTGGCAATCCGTGCGCCATCCCACGAAACCACCCACCATGACTAAAGAAGCCAACCGGAATCTCACGATCAAAACAAGCACCCAGTGCGCCGGTGGTGATCTGCACATGACCATAGATATTGAGTTGCGATACGTCGAGCAGCCGCACTTCCTCGACTGCGCCTTCTTTGTCTTTCATTCGTAAGCGACCGCCACTGACACTCACGTTGAATCGTTGGTCACTGACATACACGGGACGCGCCGCATCGTCACTTGGAACCAAACGGCGCGGCGGACGTTGCGATCGAACCGTCAACTGGTTCACTTCGTCGGGCAGGCAGATGCCAACAAGTGAACATCTGGGACACTTCGGTGAATCAATCAGAGGCGGAGGGATGTCTTCTGATCGCGCCGCTGCGTGCAACTCCAGCAATAGTTCCAGGGTTCGGATAACAAGTTCGTCGTCGAACACAACTCGCACCCGTTCCTTGGTTGTGGCGAAGTACAGCACTCCTTCGTTGCACACATAACCGTTATCTCGAAGAATAAGTGCAGCTGCGCACAGTTGCACCCGCTCGGGCTCGTATGCCCGATGTTCGTTGTCCGGCGGACTTCCCTTTTTGACATCCAAAGGACGAACTTCTTTGCCAAGCCCCTCGAGCACGTCAATCACTGCGATGAGCCCGAGCCGATCGCTGCCTACGCGCAACGATCGGGCCTCTTGTAGACCTTCTACTTGATCAGCGACTGGCGCCCGGCCCCTCTCAACATCAACGGCACGATGTTGCCACGACCCTTCAGCTGTATCGGCGTTTCCAACAAACTGACCTTCAACCCACTCCAAATAGAACAGGCGCGAACAGTAGGAAAACTCGTTTATCATGCGAGCCGGAATCTGCAGGGGAAAATCACTTGGCTGATCATCTGCCGTCGTTGCCACTGGCACGTTACCGCCTCGCTTTATGATTAATGTCAGTAGAATTCTTGTGTCCACAACCGGACTAGTCGATACCGTAATTGAAATGGCGTCGAGAAGGCCACATTGCCGATGCGATTTGCCAAATCTATTTTGCTCGGCAGTGATGTCCACGACACACAAAGCACCGGGTTGCTTGTTGACCGGCATCACCGTGGAGGCTTTCACGTCTACAGACAGGTAGTGTTTGGGTGCAAGGCGGATCGCGCACAAAGGTCGAAATCTCCGCCCAGGCTTTCGCCTCGACGCACTCACGTGGCGGGACGTGGCGGGTTGGTTGCCAGTTGTCGAAATCTCCTCCGAGACTTTCGCCTCGACGCACTCTGGCCGACCACAGTTTGTGTAACACCATCCTTGCGAGTGTCGAAATCTCCGCCGAGGCTTTCGCCTCGACGCACCCGCCCTTGAAGCACTTCCCGCAGGCATCTACTACGCGTCCGTCGAAATCTCCGCCGAGGCTTTCGCCTCGACGCACAAGCGAGCAAATGCACGGATTTAGCCGTTACTTACTCCAAGTCGAAATCTCCGTCGAGGCTTTCGCCTCGACGCACCGGCCCGGAGCGAGGTCAAACGTTGGCCGTTGATGTCGTCGAAATCTCCGTCGAGGCTTTCGC
>JANMEI010000437.1:0-4262 GCA_031376865.1 Acidimicrobiia bacterium
GGACGGAGTCGAATTTCGACTCCGTCGCCGCGCAGCGTGAGGCTGTCAATTTGTTGGCGGAGCCGAGGCGAACTGCCAATTGCGACCTGGAGAAGGTCCCTGACACCCGGATCGTTCGGATCGATCGGACCCGTGAGGTCAAACTGTGGGAGCTCGGGCCGGGCTTGGCGCGTTTCGAGTACTTCGCCTCGCTGATCGAGGATCGACCACCCGCCCGCCGACTTTGCCGTGGCTACGGGGAACCGCTCGGAGATTTCGACCACGAGTTGGTCTGGCCACTGCTTCCACACACGGGCACCATGGACGAGCGGCAACGCATTGAGCCGGGTCTCGATCTCGGCCACCTTGATTGTCAGCATCGACGGGTGGTCCGAGACGTCGACTGCGTCACGAACCACCTGGGGGTTCAATGAGTGCAAACCCACAATTCGGACTTCGTCTACTCGTAAGAGCGGTGAAGCGCTTAGCGCAAGTCCGGCTCCGGATACCAGCACGACACCGGCGACGACTCGTCCTCGGCGGCGGCGACGGCTGGTGAGTTCTTCTTCGGCAACCAGGGCGCGGCGATCGGCAAATCGTTGATGTTCAAAACTTCTCGTGGTGCGAGGAGCGACCCCATCACGGTTGACTTGGTCGGCGTCCTCCGGGGTCTCGACGGAGGACGCGGTTGCTACCGCGACGGTTCGACGAGTGCCAGCGGTTCGGACAACATCATGGTGTTGATCGACTTCATGCGGGCCGAGAATAACCAGCCGATCTCCGCTGATCTCAAGGATGGTCTCGTCTCTATCAAGTACTAGTGGCACAAAATATCCTTGAGGAAGCTACAGAACGAACAAGCGAATTGAAAAACGAATTGAGAAACGAATAAACAGCGATGATCACGAGGCGCGTCGATAAGAAGTGATGCCAAGGGTTTGCACCTCGGCGTGGAGTTCTACACCAAATCGTTCGTGGACAACTGTCTGTACATACACAATAAGCGCGCTGATGTCGCGTTGGCTGGCACCAGGGTCGGCTTGGATGAAATTCGCGTGTTTCTCTGAAACTTGAGCCGAACCGATGCGATGACCTTTGAGACCAGCCTGATCGATCAAACGCCCCGCCGAGTCCCCCGGCGGGTTAGTAAACACTGATCCACAGTTAGCACCGCCGGGCTGATGTTCGCGTCGCCAACGAACGATGTCACGTAGTTGATCCTCCGCGCTAGACACTTCTCGCACGGTCATGATGAACCGAGCGCTCAGCACGATGTCCGATGGTTGAATCGAACTAGATCGGTATCCGAACTGCAACTCATCAAGCGTTCGAATAGTTATCGCTGGTTCATCCCCAGTAGCCGTGGTGTCGAATACGGAAGCCGAGATCAGGTTGGCCGCCATATCGGACCCGTGGCCACCAGCGTTCATCCTGACCGCACCACCAACGGATCCGGGCACACCAACGGCCCACTCAAGTCCAGCCAGGCCAAGGGCGGCGCTCCGTCGAGCGAGCACCGGCAGTTTCACCGCCCCTCCCGCGGACAGCACGAGCGGGTCGTGTTCATCGACACGAATATCGGCGAACAATCCACGCAAAACAATCACCACGGCACCCACTCCCTCGTCGGCAACGAGCAGATTTGAACCCTGACCGATGACGACAACGGGCAGCGAAGCGATGTGGGCCCCGTCGATCAACCGCTGTAACTCGTCTTCGGTTGTTGGTTCACCAAGTGCTAACGCCGGTCCACCAACACCGAACGTCGTAAAATCGCGCAACGACACGTTGGACTGGACACGTAGATCAGGCTCCAACGAACGCACTAGTTCCTGGGCTCGTTCTTCAGCGCGTGTCATGAGATTCCCATCCGGACGATCATCTCATCGGGCAGTGTTGTGAGATCCCCAGCATTCATCGAGAGGCACAGATCTCCGGGTTGGAGCGTATTTGCTAAAAATTCGACGAGTTGTGGCCTGGTCTCAAGAACGTGAATGTCCGTATTGGGATGGGCTTGGATGATCGCACGAGCAACCGTTTCTGCTCCAATACCTTCGATGGGTGTTTGACCCGCAGCGTAGAGACCGGTGATGACAACGACGTCCGCGTCGATGAACGAATCGGCGAAATCAGAACCAACGTCGCGAATTCGGGTGTATCGGTGCGGCTGAAACACCCCGACAACTCGTTGCCATCCGCCGGCTCGAGCGGCGCTGAGGACGGCGGCCACTTCTGTCGGGAGGTGTGCGTAGTCATCGACAAACGTAATGCCAGCTGTTTCGCCGCGGAATTCGAATCGACGCCCAACACCGGTGAATGTGGCTAGCCCGTTTGCCAGTTCCTGAGGATCTGCTCCCAGTTGATGGAACAAGGCGAACACGCTGAGCGCGTTGCGTGCGTTGTGGAGGCCCGGCACCGAGAGTGCGAGCTCAACGAGCGATTCGCCGTGGTACTCGATCGAGCACCAGGTGCGTAGCCCTTCTCCCCGAGAATTGACGATCCGGTAGTCAGCGTCGGGATTGCTTCCATAGGTATGGAGAGTTTTCGCATTCCCGACGTCCCCTGGTCGTGAGAGTCGATCGATCATCGAGCGGACACCCACGTCGTCGCTGCACACCACGCTCGGACCCGTCCCCTGCGTAACGAAACGATCAAACGCGGCCTCGAGATTGGCCATGTTCGCGTGGAAGTCCAAATGGTCTGGTTCGATGTTGGTGACGATGGTGTTGTCGGCGTGAAAACGCAAGAACGAGTTGTCTGACTCGTCGGCCTCGACGATGAGCAGATCTGACTGAGTCCACCGGACGCCCGTTTGCAACTTGTTCACTACCCCACCGACGATGAATGACGGGTTCCATCCAAGGTGATCAGCGCAGAGCGCAGCCATCGCTGTGGTGGTGGTCTTGCCGTGGGTTCCGGAAACTGCGACAACCCGACGGAGTCGACCGAGTGCTTCCATGACTTCGGGGCGACCGGCGACTGGGATGCCTAGTCGCAGTGCTTCAACCAGTTCAACATTATTGGATTGCACCGCGGTCGACACCACAACCAAATCCGCACCGTGTACCAGCGAACCATCATGGCCAACGGTGATCGGCAAACCATCAGCGCGCAGACGATCAATGCTGTCGGATTGAGCTTGATCGCTCCCCGTGACCTGCCAACCCAACGCCGACAAGATGCGACAGATCGCACTCATTGCTGCTCCGCCTGCCGCCACCACATGGGCACGTGGAGCATCGCCGCGTTTGCGCGATTCAGTCAGGAACAAATCAGGAACGATTCGGCCTGGCTCGCCTCCCCGAATGGTCGCATTCTCCATAGTGCTCTTACCGTGGTTGGGGAGATGGATGGCGCTGGGAAGGGTGCAACCGGTCAGCGAAGATGTTTCGTCGCTGAGGCGCATCATGATCAGACCCTCGACGGGCCACATCGAGGAGCAGGCCAAGCGCCACCATCAACGAAACAAATGCGGTGCCTCCTTGCGAAACAAACGGCAGCGGCACGCCGGTGACGGGAGCTACTCCGGTAACAGCAGCGATGTTCGCGAACGCTTGGGACAGGATCCATCCGGTGATGCCAAACGACACCAGCGAGCTAAACCGATCCGGGGCTCGCAACGCGATGCGAACGCCCAGCACCCCAAAGGCCGCAAACAACGCAACCACAATGGCGGCTCCAATCAACCCGACTTCTTCGGCGATGACCGAGAAAATGAAGTCGGTGTGAGCATTCGGTAGAAAGCCCCACTTCGATCGACTTGCACCGATGCCTACTCCGTCAAATCCTCCGGCATGAATCCCGGCAAGGGATCGGCGAATATGAAACGCGGCATCAGACTTAGGGTTCATAAACGCTGTGACACGATCCCATTGATAAGCGTTGATACGAGCGGAGACGAGTGCCAGCGACCCACCACCCAAGAAGAGGCCAGCCATCCAACGAGATTTGATTCCGCCGGCCCACAAAACCGTAAAACCAGCGGCAGCAATCACGGAAGTGGTTCCAAGATCGGGTTGAAGTCCAACTAATCCGATCAACGGCAGGCCAAACCCGGCAAGTGGTTTGAGCGCGACTCGCCAATCTGAGTAATCGCGTTTCAACGTCAACAAATGCGCAAAGGCAGCAACGATGGCCAGTTTGGCGAGTTCCGATGGCTGAATTTCAAATGATGGAGGTCCGATCCATCGTGGTGAACCATTTCGTTCAACACCAAGCGGAGTGAACCGGACGAGGAACAACAACACCACGGTGACGGTCCACAGTGGAGCCCAAAAGCGTCG
>JANMEI010000452.1:0-8272 GCA_031376865.1 Acidimicrobiia bacterium
CCAGCGCAGCGAGTCCGATGGGCCCGAGCTGTGATGTTGTACCGATAGAACTCGCCGCCCGAAGATCGGACTCGGTCTGGGCGGCACCCGGCAAATCAGCCTTGTTCACCACAAACACGTCTGCGATTTCCAGCACACCAGCCTTGACCGCTTGCACTTCGTCACCCCAGCCCGGATTGACGACGACAACAACACAATCACACGCATGTGCGACGTCAAGTTCGATCTGCCCAACACCGACGGTCTCAATGATGACCACCTCAAATCCTGCTGCACCAAGCAAGCGCAACGACCCCGGAACAGCAACAGCTAGCCCACCGGCAGCACCCCGTGTCGCTAACGATCGAACAAACACTCCGTCGTCACCGGCATGGTTAGTCATCCTGATTCGATCACCAAGGATCGCCCCGCCGGTGAACGGTGAGGACGGATCAATCGCCACGACTGCAACGGTGACACCCTGTGAACGAAACGATCGAATCAATTGATCAGTGAGCGTGCTTTTCCCCGCCCCGGGAGCGCCGGTGATGCCCAGCACCATCGGCGGGCGCTGCCCGATGATTAATCGCTCAATTGCATCAGTTGCCTCAGACTGTTGTTCCACTAACGAGAGCAGTCGCGACAACGCAACCCGGTCGCCCGCAGCGGCCTGTGACAGCAGGGCGGCCGGATCTCGACGTCCAACACTCGGATCCTCACTCATCTCGACGAAGGTAGCCGAAGGAGACCATGACGGCCCGGTTAGCCTGGGCCCCATCAAGAAGTACTTCTTTCCACCCGAGCCCCTCACTCGACTCCAGTGCCGCCTACTAGCCGCACTCATGGTGATCAGCGGAATCACCGGATATCAAGGATCCATCGTCACCCAGGCGATCACCTTCGCGGTTGATCAATTCGGATCGACGAAGGCCGAACAGGGAAGGGCGCTGGCCGCTATCCGCTCGGACATTCTCATCACGCTGATTTTGGTTCGGCTCGCTGATCGCCTCGGCCGCCGACGAATGCTCCTCGGATGCGCAATTGCTGGACCCTTCTTGACCGCGTGTACCAGCCTTGCGTCCAACCTCACTGTCTTTGCCGGCACCCAAATCGTGGCCAGGTCAGTCGTGACGGCCACATCGGTACTCATTGCGGTGATGGGCGTCGAGCAGATGCCAGCAATCAACCGCGGTTGGGTGAGCTCGGTCCTCGTTGCCGTTGCTGCGCTTGGCACCTCATTGTTGTTTATACCGGTTGCGTTCGCAGATCGAAGTCCTGGTTTCTGGCGGGTGATGTTTTTGCCGCCACTGATTGGTTTGTTTGCCGTTGCCAGCGCGCAACGACACATCAAAGAAAGCCCTCGATTTCAACAACTCGAAGCGCGACGAAAACGCGGTGCATCCGACGCTCACTTCTCCACCCACCGGCGCCGACTCGTCATCATCGCTGCATGGTTGATCATGATGGGTATCTTCAGCACACCAGCACGCCAATTCCTCAACGACTTTTTACGAGAAGAGCAAGGCTTCACGTCGAAACAACTCACACTGTTTGGCGTAACCACCAACATTCCCGGAATGATCGGCGTGTTGTTCGGGGGTGCAATTTCTGATCGACGAGGCCGCCGATTTACGGTGGGGATCGGTCTCGCTGGGTATGGCATCGCCAGCAGCGCAATGTTTGCGTCCAGCGGCTGGTTGCTGTGGGTGTTCGCCATGATTGGTTCGCTATGCGGCGCCTTTGCGTTACCTGGACTTGCGATCTTGGTGCCCGAGCTATTTCCTACCTCACTGCGATCGCAAGCAAGTGGCCTCTCGACGGGATTCAATCGAATCGGCAGCGCCATCGGATTGTTTTGTGCAGGCTTCTTTGCGGATCGATTTAACGTTGGGCCAACGCTATCCGTCATGGCCATCAGCATCGTGGTCGGCGCAATCATTGTGCTGGTGTTTGTGCCGGAGCCGGCAGGCAAAGAGCTCGAAGCACTCCACCCGGAAGACTCCACCCCGACTAGCTGGGCAGCTGGGTAATCCAGTCTGCAACTAACTCGGCAATGAGCTGATCCTTCCTCCGCAAACTGTGATCAGACCCTTCAATCCAGTGGTGCTCGACTGGACCAGGAATGACAGCGGTCTCACGCATCAATTCCTCAGGAGAACCAAATTGGTCTTTGGTGCCGCTCACAAACAAGCACGGCATCGTCAGATCGGGAAAATGCTCTGTACGCAGACGATCAGGCTTGCCGGGCGGATGGAGCGGATAGCAAATCAAGACAAGCGCACGAACCGGCAGCAACGCTCTTGCCGCGGCAATCGAACACATGCGGCCGCCCATGCTTCGACCTCCAAGAACAAGTGCCGTAGGCGCCAGGATCGGCAGCACATCGACTAACGCTTGCAGCAGAACCGGCTCTTTATCTGGGAACTTCCGACCTGCGATTCGGTAGGGGAAATCCATCCGATGCACACGGCCAGGTAACAACGATTCGATCGAAACCAACGTGGCCTGATCTTTGTTGGAACCCGCCCCCGGGGTGAGCAGCACATCGGGCCGCGACGCAGTATCACTTGTCGACAGCACCGCGCTTATCCAGCGTCGAGCAACAACCGCTTCGCCCGGCTGAGCGCCATCATTTCTTCGGCGTCGCCCCCGCGATCAGGATGAGCAGCCCACACCCGTTCGCGAAACCGATCCTTTATCTCGATCGGGTCAGGACGATCATCCGGACCGTAACCAAGTAAACGCATTGCCGCTTGCGTCTCGGTTGGCATCACAAACCAACGATTGAACGCTGATTCGTCGCCCATCAAAAACGAGACGAACGCCACATCAATAGTTGCCTTCCACAGCAATGCCTTGCGAATGCAACGAAACGCGAACGTCCGATGCTGCACCGGCAAATTGCCAGCCGCATACACTGCGCCAAGCACGTTCACTTCGGGCAACGCATGATCATCAAGATCAAAGCTGATGACATCGCCGTCTGAGTGCAAGGCATGCACGCTTCGATCGAGCCCAATCACGTCCTGTTGAAACCGGTGCCGCAACCGGGGTTGAGTAATGGAAACGCCATCTTCCAGATCGTCGATCAACTCCAAGAGGTCGATCATCGAATCGGTGTCCAGATCAGGCGCGTTGGCGGCCACCAATGCGCCCAGCAACACCGGCCCCCACTGATTGGGCTCCGTGGGCAACACCGACAAACCCAGCGCAACCCGCCGGGTAGGAGCTACGGGGCGCGAATGTCTGATCTCCACTTCGGCCAACAACATGAGATGACTAAGTTACGCCGAATATCGGGGTTAGACCGAACTGGAAGCCTCACCCGCTCCACCGACAGCGATTGAGCCCAAAAAGTCCATAACCTGATCATGCTCAATCATCGTCGTTTCCGGAGAGGACCAGCCATGACCCTCGCCAGCAAACCGAATGTAGTGAACCGCCACACCTCGGTCGCGAAGCGCCTGAACAAACGCATCTGATTGCTCGATGGTGACCACACGGTCCTCGGTTCCATGGAACATCACGAGCGGGGCGGTGATCCGGTCGACAAGATGTACCGGTGATCGATCCCGGTAGCGCTGATCATCAGACGAACGTGACCCAACCAAGGTTTGGTTGTAATGAGCCTCAAATCGATGGGTTGATTCGTCTAACGCAATGAGATCGGTAACCGGATACAACACGATTCCGGCTGCGAACAAGTCCGGTTCTCGGGCCAGTAACCCCAACGCCGTGAAGCCGCCCGCCGACCCTCCCGAAATCACGATCCGGGTGGGATCAGCCGATCCGTTCGCAATGAGGTGCCGCACTCCCGCTGCGGTGTCTGCGATATCAACCACTCCCCACCCGTGCATCATCGCCTGCTGAAACTCACGTCCCCATCCAGTCGTTCCTTGGTGGTCCGGCACAAACACCTGCCACCCTGCTGCCACATATGCAGCGAAACGGGGATTCCAGCCCACTCGGGTTTGATCCGTTGGCCCGCCGTGGATCGACACCACTGTCGGAAGCGGACCTGCTGCTGCGGTGGGTCGATACAACCGGCCGGGAATGTCTGACCCGTTTGATTTCCACCGCACGATGGTTGGTTCCACCAGGTCAACCGACTCCCACCCGGCGACCGGACCACGCGCCATCGAGCGGCGAGTCCAACCGATTCCATCATCGGCGACCGGATCATCGGTGGCAACCGGATCGTTGCTGCGTTCGTACACCACTACTTGAATCGGGGTCGTGGCCCCCTGGCGTATTGCGGCAATTCGATGCACACCGTCGTCGGTCACGGCCCAGCTGAGGGATCGATGCACCCCACGACCAAGGGTCACCACCGCGGCTTCGGTTGCTCCCTCAACGGAACCGATCACGAGTCGGCCAAACCCTGCTTCGTTTCGCTCGAATGCCACTTCGGTTCCAGTCGGATTCCACGCCGTCGACCGTTGCCCCGGACCCCACGTTGGCCCCGCGTGTTCCGCTTGCTCGTTAACCAGACTGTGACCCTCGGCCGTGTCTGCGGGGTCTGCAGGGTCTGCAGGGTCTGCAGTGCTATAAACCCATACGTTTCCCCACCCCGAGGAATCGTCGATCCACGACAACCGTTCTCCGTTCCATCGAGGTTGTCCAACACTGCCACCTTCGATGCGGCGCACGGGGATCGAATTCACCATCGAAGAACCTGCGCTGACTGAAACCTGAACGATGTCGATCCAGCTCCGGTCCCACGACATCGCCGGTGCCGACCATGCGTGCCAGGCCAACAACCCGTCGCTGCCCCAATCAGGATCGACCACAAACCCAGCGTCGTCGTCCGACACACGAACGCTGGGCCAATCGTCGGACAGCGAGGCAACCCGCACGTGTGCATCGGCTTCGGATTCGTCCACGAATGCCACCATCGACCCGTCGGGCGAAACACACGGCGACCACAACTGGCGACCGTCCCCGGACGCCACAACACGCCTCGGCTGTCCACCGGCCGATGACACCATCCAGAGCCCATCTTTGGCGACATAGATCACCGCAGAACTGTCGGGGGTCCAGCACCAGGCTCCACCGCCATCTGCGTGCGGCCCAAGAATCGATGGCTGGGTGGTCAACACCAGCTCGGGGCCATCGCCGGTTGGCCCACCGAGGTGCCGAGTGACCAACTCCGCGGCACCCGCTCCTCGTTGCACCCATCCCACCGCCTCACCGTCAGGACGAACGCGTGCTTCGGCGAGCCGTCGGCCCATCGCAACCATCGCCGACGAAGGAAACCTTGGTGATGGGGACACGCTCAACGCCGAATCGTTAGTGAAATTGCTCATGTCTGACTCTCCTGAACATGAATCATTGTTCGTTTTCAGTTTCTGCTTAGTTATAAGCGCAAAGATGCCGAATACTCGTAGGTGATGACACAACGAGTGCAAAAGCATCGCCGAATCCTTGCTACTTCGCTCGTCGTTGGTATCGCCGCGGTCGCACTCCTCGTCAACCGCAACCTCATTGCCACCGCAGCTGCGGAAATTCGCGGGTTGCCAGGCACCGTGGTTGCAGTGCTGTTTGCCGTCATCTTGACCCATCGTTTCTTGCAGTCCTTGTTTGTTGTCGTCGTGACGGCCAGCACCGGACGAACAAATGGCGAAATCGGCGGCCTCCGGATTCGCAATGCAATCACCGCTAACGAGGCACACACTGGCTGCTCGCTCGCCATTATGGGAGGCGGCGCCGTTGGAACCGGCGTCAAGGTGGCGATGCTCAACAGTTGGGGGATTCGCAGCGGAGAAATTGCTGCCTCCATTACCGCTACATCTGTCATCCCGCTGATCACCCAATGGGCAATTACCGCAGCAGCGGGGCTCTACTTCATCGCAAACGGCGACACTTCCATTCCGAATCAAGCTGCCGTCTTAGCGGGAGTAATGCTGTCCGTTGGACCGTTACTGTTTTGGATCACGTTGATCCGAAAGCCAGCCATTGTTCGGTGGGTTGCTCATCGATTGCAGCCAATCGCCACGTGGCTGTCTCGGTCTCGATTCGTCCCAGGCCGGCTACGCCGATTTCTTGAGCACGCAGACCTTGCTCATCGCGCAGAAGCGATCCGATGCGCGGCCAAGCCGCTGCTCGGGCGACGAGGTATCGCAGCGTTTGCCCTTGCGCTGCTCAGCAATTTGGCAATGGGCGTGATCTTGCTCGTCAGTTTGCACGGGCTTGAGATCATGGGCGACTACAGCTTGTATCCCATGCAAGTCATTGCCGGGTTGGCGCTGGCTCGGACCTTAGGGAGCTTTGCACCGCTTCCAGGGGGCATCGGGGTTCTTGATGCTGGCTTACTGGCCTCACTCACCGGTCATGGCGTGCAACGCTCAAGCGCAGTAGCAGCGATTGCGATGTATCGGGCCTCGACGTTCTTGGTTCCGATCGTGACCGGATGTATCGCAATTCTTTGGTGGCGCCTCACATCTCGTCGTCAACGCTCCGACGACCTCCGCTCACCAAAACCGCTACTACTACTACCTACAGCTGGACAAGACCTGCACGCAGCGCCAGCAGTACTGCCTGTGTGACGTTGCGGGTTCCCAGGCGGCGGTAGATCACGCCGAGGTGGTTGTTCAAGGTCTTCACAGTGATGCCCAACGACTCGGCCGCTTCGGTTGGGGTATCGCCCTGAGCCAAACGCTGCAGAATATCGATGTGACGGCCGGTAAGTGCGAGGTCGGTGGTCAACGCCACGAACTGATTGACCTGCTTCAACACCTCTTCCAAATTCGACGCCAGGTATGGTCGAACGCCGCTCAACTCGGGAGGGGCAGATCCGGCGCCAGCAACAGCCAAAATCAATTGAGCGCCTCGGGTCTTGCGCATTGCGGCCAACATCAATGCCGGGTCGATCCCTCGGGGGAGTAAAACCACCACCTTGACGCCACCGGCCAACACTCGTTTGGTCGCCTCGTCTACCGACACTGGATATGACCGAAGCCCGGTTGGGTCGATCGCAGCTGCCATTGCTTCAGTGGCCAGCTGAT
Organism: Acidimicrobiia bacterium; assembly: GCA_031376865.1. Taxonomy (GTDB): domain Bacteria; phylum Actinomycetota; class Acidimicrobiia; order Acidimicrobiales; family JANYDT01; genus JANNBN01. Next base: position 6,984 of record JANMEI010000452.1, read on the forward strand.
CGGAACCGACGACAAGGATCGGTCGAGCGTCAAGTGAGGCGTCAGATTGCATACGTAGAGAATGACGCACGGCACATGCATAAAGTCGCGACAATTTCAGAATTGTCGAGAATTTCTGAACTTTTCTCGTGGGCTGGGCTGAAAACGGCCTGCTGTTGGTTGAACCATGCCGTTTGGGTTAAAGGTCAACTCACCTCCTGCCGATGACTTGCTCATGGCGTCGCAGTCTTCAGATCCGTTCTCGACCACAGACGCACTGACCGATCGATTGGCCGCGCATCTTCGTTCGACAACCGACGCGGCCGCTGGCCTCTTCGATGCCGACGACGAAGGGCTCTTTGACGCCCAGCCCGAGCAAGCGTTGACCGTTCCGCAGCAGCCCAACCCGGCGCACACCATTGTTCATGCTGAACACGAGGCACAGACAGCTCGGTTTAACTCTGGCCCGACGGTCAGCCAGTCTCACGGCGAGTATCCACTTCCCAACGAGGTAACACCACCGCGACACGGTCGGTCGCCCGCGTCCATGATCAGAACTCTTGCCGCAACTTCCAACGACGGGCAACGCGCTCGTCTGCACGAGGCAACGTCGGTGCCAGTGCCCGATGATCATGCACCCCAACCGGTCGACCCTTCGAAGCTTCCTCCACCGGTCAGAAAAGGTTTCAGCATCGCGTCACCCGTTAGGGTCAACCCGGCGAGTAACGGTCCGGTTGTGGTGAAACAAGCGAGCAAGCGAGCGGTGAAGCGTCAGGTCAAGGCGGCTCGCCAACAAGCTGAGGCGGCACAACGAGCACACGACGCAATGCCGCCAGCACAAATTCTTGATCAGCGCGTCCCGGGTAACTATCGCGAAGATTCAGCGTTTCTCGTCCCACTCATTCCAGCGATGTTGGTTGCGGCCGGTGGCACGTACCTCTGGTTCCAAGGGGCAATCCGGTTGATGAGTTTGCTCCCGTTGACCCCCATCATCATGGGAGTGATGATCGGCGGCATTATGCGTATGGGGTCTCGAACCGTTGACTTTGCCCGCATCATTTTCGCAGTGATGATCACCGGGTTCGCCACCTTTTGGGGCCACGCTGCGATCACCAACTTCGGGCCGCTCAACGAGCTCAGCAAAACAAAGATTCTCTGGGGCGACCTTCCCCGAGTGAACGACACGACGGTGATCATCTCGTTGTTTCGTGACCTGGCTGAACAATCGCTCGGCACTGCAGCAATCATGTTCGGCGGATTTGTTGCTGCTGGCATGGTCTCCAGCGTGCGAGCCAAATAGGTACCCAATG
>JANMEI010000479.1:0-1714 GCA_031376865.1 Acidimicrobiia bacterium
CCACGTGGTCTCATCGGGATCCGAATAGGACTCGAGTAGGTGCTGATACTCGTGCGCAAATACCCCTTCGTAACCACGGGGACGGGCCGGCGAGGAATTGCAGCTATCACCGGGAACAGGATCGTTTGGTGGGTTGGCCCCTGTTCGGTGAATCCAATCCCAGCCATCGATCGTCATCACGTTGCGATCAAACAAGCTGTTTAACTGACGCGAAAAGAATCCGGCAATGAACGTGAAGTTCTTGCTGTTGTTCAGGTCGTAGAAGTTTGCATCTCGAACGTTGTCGACGAGCACCACCGTTCGATCGCCCTTGCCTGCAGGGCTATACGTCGCAGGTGGAAGGACGGTGCCGGAACCGTCACGGGCTGGTGCCACGCTGAACACCGCTGATTCCTTTGGCAACATGTTGTTTTGGAATTCGTCAGCAAGGCTGCCCGCTTGCGTTTCGGTTACTTCGGTGCGCGCACCGTTGCGACAATCGCCATCTAGAAATGCCACACCACTAGAAACACCAGCCTGCGGGAGTGCAGCAAATGCAGGGGCACGGCGATTCAGTTCCGATGCCACCCAGACTTCGATGTTTGGGCGCACGGCTTTCAGCGTGTATTGCTTTCGGTAGTAACTGCCGGCGATGTCGTCGAGCGCGAGCCAATTGCGGACTTCACCGACGGCTGGCTCTGCGAGCACGGCTGCAGCTTGCGCTGCTCGTGAGGTGGGGGCTGTAGCGGCTGCTGGGTCTGGCGCCGCCAAACCTTCGACGGGAAGGGTTCCGTTGAGGACTTCCAGCCGCGGATGCTGCTCGTCAGATGGCGGTGATGCTTGTGTCGTCGGCGCCGCTGCATTGGCTGGCGAGTTGGCGGACAGAACCACCGGTGCGAGCGAAAGTGCAGTGATGGCTGCGACGGCGAGTAGGGCGGGAGAGCATTTGCGTCGAATCATGCTTCCTCTTTTGGATGTAGTGACACCACTAGAACCAACTAGCTTGGGAACAGTACCCAACAAGACCATCGGCGCGTCGACCTACATCAACTTCACGTTCCGGCCGACTACCGGTGCCCCTCTGGGTATTGGCTCCGGGCCTGCCCCGCCAAGCCCCTAAGCTGAGTATCGATTACCCACATAGGGGGCGGTAGCTCAGTTGGTTAGAGCGCGGGACTCATAATCCTTCGGTCGTGGGTTCGAGCCCCACCCGCCCTACTTCATTTCCCCAGGTCAGAGGGTGTGTCGCTTTTTGGCCAGGGGCTCAAAATGCAGTTTGTCCCACATTTGTCCCACGCTTTTCTGGCAGACTCGTGGGATGCGAGGTTCCCTACGCGAAAAGCGACCCGATTACTGGGAAGTTCGCGTCGAAATTGGCGTCGACGCAGTTACTGGCAAGCGCTCCCAGATCAGCAAAGTTGTGCGGGGAACTAGGCGAGAGGCGGAGCGTTCGCTCAACGAGTTGATCGCGAAAGCGAGCGCCGGTTCAGCGGGCGGGACAACGGCAGCGACGTTCAGCGATTTGCTCGACGCGTGGATGGAACATGCGGCGACTGATCTCGCCTACCAAACCATCGTTGGGTACAACCGGCTGATCAACAAACGAATCAAGCCCGCGCTTGGATCGGTGAAGCTGCGCAAACTCGATTCGGCGAAACTTGATCAGTTCTATCGGTCGCTTACGGCTGCTGGTTTGTCACCGGCCACGATTCGCCAAGCCCACGCAATCATCCGT
>JANMEI010000488.1:0-1890 GCA_031376865.1 Acidimicrobiia bacterium
CATGCCAGCTACGAAAAGATGATCATGGATGCCGACTTGTTGGGCATGTTGGAATCGTTCATGGAGCCACCGGTTGTCAACGATGAAGAAATCGGTATCGATGCCATGCTTGACGTCGGCCCCGGTGGTCACTTTTTTGGCACCGCACATACCCAAGCTCGATACCGGACTGCGTTCTATAAGCCGATCCTGTCAGACTGGCGCAACTGGGAAACATGGCAAGAGGCAGGGTCCCCCACTACCTACGACAAAGCCAATCGCACTTATAAGGAACTGTTAGCCACGTACCAACCGCCGGCCATGGACGAGTCAGCGCGCGCCGAGTTGGCAGCGTTTGTCGACCGCCGCCATGCCGAAGGTGGCGTGGCCACCGACTTTTAGTTGCGGCCACGTGTAGGTTGCTCTGCATGTCAACATCGATCTCTCGCCGTCAGCTACTGATAGGTGGGACTTCAATGGTGCTAGGAGGAAGCGTTCTCGCGGGTTGTACCGGCGAAGCGAAGGACACACTGGTTCCTGTCGCAGGAGAGTTTCAACAGCCAGGCGAGCCCCTATGGTCCAAGAAAACCAACGCCTTCGTGGTGGCCGTTGATCAATTTGCCTCCACCCAATTGGTTGCCTTGGTTAATGAGTGCACATACGAAAACAACAAAGTAGGCACCATTGGATGGTGCCGGACTTCGCAGACATTTGTGTGTTCCAGCTGCGGTGCGCAATGGTCCCAAGGAGGAGACCCTCTTGCTGTTGCGTCGCTGGCGATGACTCAACTCGGCGTAACGGTAAACGACAACGACGATGTGTTGGTAGATAAGTCCAGCCGCCGGGCCAGCACCTTTCAAGTGGAACCCAACCCTGCACGTTCGACGTGCGCAGACCTCAAGCGTCCCGAAACGGGGTGAGAACTACACGTCCATCTTGAGGGGGATCCAGTTGTGATTGCGCCCGGTTAGCATTATTACTATGTTGCGTTGCGAACACATCACGAAGCGATTCGGAGACCGTGTGGTCCTTAACGACGTGAGCATCGATATCGGCGGCGACGAAATCGTTGGGTTTGTTGGCCGTAACGGAGCTGGCAAAACCACCACCATGCGGATCATGATGGGATTGCTGGACACAGACGGCGGGCAGGTCTTGTGGAACAACGAAACCATCGACCAGAAGCAACGCAGCCGTATTGGTTACATGCCAGAAGAACGCGGTCTGTACCCAAAGATGCGATGTATTGATCAGCTCGCGTACTTTGCTCAATTGGCCGGCGTGCCCAAGCGCGACGCAAAGGCACATGCTGCTGGTCTGTTGGAATCACTGGGGCTCGCTGAACGAGCCGGAGAAAACGTCGACAAGCTCTCGCTCGGAAATCAACAGCGCGTCCAACTAGCAGCAGCCTTAGTTGGCGAACCGGAAGTACTGGTGCTTGATGAACCCTTCTCCGGGCTTGATCCAGTTGGTGTCGACGCACTCACCGAGTTGCTGCAACAACGTACCGCCCAAGGTGTTGGCATGTTGTTTTCCAGCCACCAGCTTGAACTACTGGAACGTCTCGCCGATCGGGTCATCATCATCGAAGAAGGAAAGATCATCGCTAACGAACGCGTCGACACCGCCGACCGAGGCGCCCTTGCTGAACGATTCCGTTCGCTGATCGGCATGCAGCCACTTGCCACGGCGGCACGAACATGACGGGCATCAACCGAGGTCAAACCGCAGTGTCAACACGCAGCCAGGTCGCGTTGGTGATGCGACGCGAGATTGTTGAACGCACCCGGCAACGACTGTTTCTCGTCTCTACCCTGATCACGGTGGCGTTCATCGTGGGAGCTGTTCTGCTCCCAAAGCTGCTCGACTCGCCTTCCAAGTGGAAGATAGGTGCCGCCGACCAGAAAGCCG
>JANMEI010000049.1:0-1428 GCA_031376865.1 Acidimicrobiia bacterium
CTCGCGTATGGTCTCGACAAAGATCAAGGTGATCAAACCATCTTGGTGTTCGACCTTGGAGGCGGAACGTTTGACGTGTCGGTATTGGAAATTGCAGAAGGTGTCTTCGAAGTGAAGTCCACCTCGGGCGACACCAAGCTTGGCGGCGACGATTGGGACGACGCAGTGATCTCTTGGCTGGTGAAAGAGTTCAAGAACGCCGAAGGGGTTGATCTTGCGCAAGACAAGATGGCCGGACAACGTCTCAAGGAAGCTGCCGAAAAGGCAAAGATCGAACTGTCCCAGGTTCAGCAAACCGCCATCAACCTGCCGTTCATTACGGCAACGGCTGATGGTCCAAAGCATCTCGACGTCACCTTGACTCGTTCGAAGTTCCAAGAACTGACTGCAGACTTAGTGGAGCGTTGCCGCAAGCCGTTCGAACAAGCGATCAAAGATGCAGGTCTGAACAAGTCCGACATCGATCACGTGGTGATGGTGGGTGGTTCAACTCGTATGCCTGCAGTACAAGATCTGGTGCAGGGCCTCACGGGCAAAGAGCCGCACAAGGGTGTCAACCCCGACGAAGTGGTTGCCATTGGTGCCGCAGTTCAAGCTGGTGTGTTGAAGGGCGACGTGAAAGACGTGTTGCTCCTCGACGTCACCCCGTTGTCGCTCGGGATCGAAACCAAGGGCGGCATTATGACCAAACTGATCGAGCGCAACACCACCATCCCCACTCGCAAGTCGCAGGTGTTCTCCACCGCCGAAGATATGCAGCCGTCGGTTCGTATCGTGGTGCTGCAAGGTGAGCGCGAGATGGCCGCGTACAACAAGACGCTCGGTACCTTTGAGTTGGTCGATCTTCCCCCGGCGCCACGAGGTGTGCCCCAAATCGAAGTCACATTCAACATCGATGCCAACGGCATCGTGAATGTGTCGGCGAAAGATCTTGGGACCAACAAAGAACAAACCATGACGATCACGGGTCAATCGTCGTTGTCTAAAGATGAAATCGCTCAGATGATGAAGGACGCCGAGGCTCACGCCGAAGAAGACCGTCAACGTAAGGAAGAAGCAGAGACTCGCAACACGGCCGAGCAGCTGGTGTACCAAATTGAGAAGCTGTTGAAAGACAGCGGCGACAAAATTCCTGGCGACGAAAAGACCCGTCTTGAGGCTGCATTGGCTGAAACCAAGACGGCACTTACTGGTACAGATGTTGAAGAGATCAAACGTGCCACCGACAATCTCGCCAGCACCAGCCAAAGCGCGACGCAAAAGTTGTACGAGGCGGCCTCAGCGGCTAACGCCGCGGGCGGCGACGGTGGCGCAGGATCCGGTTCTGGTGATTTCGGTGGTGGATCTTCCGGTGCTGCTGACGACGAAGTGATCGATGCTGAAATCGTCGACGAGAAGTAAGCGTACGGAGTAACTGAACGCAATGAC
>JANMEI010000520.1:0-3900 GCA_031376865.1 Acidimicrobiia bacterium
CTGACGACCATTGCCGAAGGAATTGAACGAGAAGATCAGGCCGAAATGTTGGCTGACCTTGGCTGTGATGAAGGCCAGGGCTTCCACTTGGCACGTCCACTTGTGGTGGCCGACGCAGAAGCGTTGCTGGCCAACATCGACACGCTTACTGCCAATCGTTGGTAACGGTCACGCAGTTCCGGGTTTAGGTTGTGTGCATACGGTTCCCTGCGGAGGGATTGCCCCGGTGAGTAGGAACGTGTCTACCTTCTCGCGAATGCAGACGTTGTCGACTCCGTAGGAGACATGGCCGTAGCCGTCAAAGGTAAGTAGTCGTGCATTTCCCAGCTCTCGGGTGAGTTGTTGGGCCCAGGCATAAGGTGTTTGCGAATCCCTCGTGCCGCCGACCACCAGGACGGTCGGAATTTCAGCACTGCTGAACGGTCCGGTGTACGGGTTGCGCTCATAGTCGAGGTACGCACATTCAACCGTTTGGAAGATGTTCAGAATGGCAAACTCTGGTGCCACACGAAACAGTTCGTCGTAGACCTCATCCCAGGCGTCGGGATCGTCCGGGAAGTCTTCGTCGTTGCATACGGTTACCAAGAAAGCAGTGTCGCTAAACGTCGGAGGACCATTCTCGCCTGAAAGTGCTGGTATGAATGGAGTGGGGTCACGACGCTGCGCAGCGGCCAAAAGGTTCAGCAATTCTGGCCACTGTTTGGGCGAGCCACTCATGAAGCTGCGCGTGATGCCGGTGATACCGGTCCCATTGATTTGAACGTTCTGGTCACCGACCATGAATCGGAATGGTTCCTTGTCAAAGTCTTTGACGAGCGTGCGAAATGCCGTCAGCGGTTCACCGTTTCCGAACGGACATGCAGCGCCCGAAGCCTTGCAGAAGGAGAACACGTCCAACAGAATTTGATTGGCGGATGCAACCTGTTCCACCGTGATGGTGAATGGATCGTTGACGAACTTCGATGCCGGAAGCGCACCGTCGAGCACGAGAGCGCGGACACGTTGCGGATACAGAGCACCGTACGTTGCACCGAGAAAGGTGCCATAGGAGAATCCCAGGAAGGAGATCTTGTCTTCACCCAGTGCGGCGCGAAGTTGATCCATGTCGTTGGCGACATTTTTAGTATTGACGCTTTGCAAAAACTCAAGGTCTTCGTTGTCCAAGCATGCTTGAGCGTTCCGAGCTGCATTTCCGAGAATGATGGCTCGTTGTCGCTTGTTGAGCTGTTGTGGACGAGGGCGCTGTGCTTGTTTGGCTGCAAAATAGGCATCGACAGAGACACTCGGGTTGGCGATCGCTGCGGCCGCAGCGGCGGGCTGTTGTTTGGGGTTGCAGGTCACTCCGTTGGAACGGACTACGCCACGCGGATCGAACGCGATCAGGTCGAACTTGTCCAAAACTGCGTCGTTGAAGAGACCGGGCGTGATTGCTTGGTTGATGAGGAATGAAATGGTCGATGCGCCAGGACCACCTGGATTGAGGAACAGGGTTCCAATTCGCTCAGCGGGTTTTCGGGCAGGAAGCCTGGCTACCTGAAGATCGAAGCGGCCAGCTTCAGGCTTCTCATAGTTGACCGGAAGGTTGACCGCCGTGCACTCCAGGCTGGCCGGAACCAGGTCGACCGGCTGGCATGGCGCCCACGTCAACGTGCTTTGCGGCCGAGGATTGGCGGGCGTCGCCGGCGTGGTTGTTCCTGGTGTGGTTGTTCCCGGAGTGGTTGTTCCTGGTGTGGTTGTTCCCGGAGCGGTGCTCGATGGCGGGGTGCTCGACGGAGGAGTCGACGGCACGGGGACTGAGGGGACTGGAGGAACCGAGGGGACTGGAGGAATCGAGGGGACTGGAGGAACTGAGGGGACTGGAGGGACGGAAGGTAGAGGGGGGATCGAAGGGACGGGAGGAACCGTCGGCACCTGTTTTTTGGGTCGACTGTGGGCTTGAGCCGATGGCGAGCCGAAGGCGGTGGCACCGGTGAACAGTATGGCCGCCACTGATGCTGACGTGAAGGCGCGTGTGAAGAAACGCATTGGGGTACTCCTTGTGCGGTGAGGACCGACACGTCACCTCTTGCGACAAACCGGGGGGACTTCTCAACGACTCAAACGGATGAGTAGTTCAGAAGGACGGCAGATGGTGAGTGAGTAGGGGGGATGACTCAAGTTCGTGTGTGGCGGCCGCTGAAGTGTGTAACGACGGGATCGTACCGTTCTCTGAATGAGGGAGCGATGAACTAGCTGTCACCGTCGGTGACAACGGAGCCCAGAGCCCCAGCCTCGTGACGCCATCTCGCCGAGGCGAGCAAGAAACACGTCACGGCAATGCCTGGCGTAAAGAACATCGCTTGTCGCAGTGCGAATTGATCACTCAGTACACCTACGACTACCGGGCCGGCCGTGACGGCAACACCAGATGCAAGAGCCGCTAATGCGCTGATGGAATGGTCATCACGAATACCTGCGGCATGAGCATTGATAAACAATCGGTCAACACCAAGTGAATACATCGGACCGAAGCCAAGAGCCGTAACGGCGATCGACAACAACATGGCGGGTAGCGAGTCCACCAAGATCAGCGACACCGAACCCAGGACGACGATTCCGAAGCACGCGGCTTCAAGTTGTTTACCGGCAACTCCAACTATCCAGCCGGTAGCGAAACGACTAAGCGCCATGCCTCCCGCCCACACCATCGGACCTAACGGCGCCAGCGCGGCAGATACGTTCCCAACTTCGCGCAGGTACACAGCCGTCCAGGTACCAAAGGCAAACTCAGCGGCGATTTGTACCACTTGAATCATCCATCGGTGTCGAACAGGAGCATGTTTGAGCAGTTGCCATACAGACACATGCGAGTCGCTCAATCGTTCAAAATCGCTCGAATCCACATCGTCAAACAAACGTTGCCGAGCCGGGCGGTAGGCAACCAGCAATGCGGAAACCACCATGAGCGGCATCAAGATTCGAATCGGGAGACGCCATGACCAGCCGAATCGACCTCCCAATGCAAACGCCAGCGGCATCACGATTCCGGCCAGCGTCGGGGCAACGTTCAACTGCGACAGCAATGTACCTCGACGGTGTGGGAATCGAGCGGAGACCGCAGCGGGTATCACCAACACGATTGCCGCCGAGCCAAGGCCAAAGCTGAATGTGCCCAACAACGACAGTGTTGTGTTGGCGGCAAATGAGAACACCAGCGCGCCGGCCCCAACCAAGCCAATCCCCGACAAGAACAGCGCAGTCCGGCGGAGTAGACGGGACACTGCACCAGCTCCGAGCGACAGGCCTATCAGCCCCCACCCAAAGAACGATCCGTGTAGCGACGTAATCGTGTCGCTCATGGGGATCGCTCGTCGAACTTCGGGCATAGCCACGATGCAGTTCAGCCCCAGGGACAACACGCAATAACCCAGCGCGAGCGAAACAACCACAGATCGATTATCTGCGCGCGTAGCAGTTTGTTCGGTGGCGCGTTCGGCCACCAGATCGTCACTCAAGAGGGTCATTGACGTTTATTGCAGCCAGGGGTCAACCAGCACTCGGCCGGTTACTGAACCAGCCAAAATGCGGTCAAGGTGTTCGGGTAACGAGTCGAGCCCGATGGTTTGATCGACTGGAACATCTACTTGTGGAGCGCGAAGGTCGGTAGCGATCCGGTGCCAGATGCCAACCCGATCGATCATGGGCAACTGCACGCTGTCGATGCCCAACAGGTTGACGCCTCGCAGGATGAACGGATACACCGTGGTGGGCAAGTCGCCACCGCCGGTCAAACCGCTAGCGGCCACGCTCGCGCCGTATTTCAACTGACGAATCACCGTGGCAAGGGTTGCGCCGCCCACACAATCGATAGCACCGGCGTATGTTTCTGACTCGAGTGGCCGTTTGGACTCGGCTGTCAGC
>JANMEI010000611.1:0-11668 GCA_031376865.1 Acidimicrobiia bacterium
GGATTTGGACCCGGTTGAACAGCTGGCCAGCACGACCATTACTGTCAGCATCGCAACCGATATAGGCAGCAATGAACCACGGTTTCGATAGGGAGGAGGTTTGCCAGTGCGACGAAAAGACATGCTGCCATGTTGGTGCAATTTGCCTGCGATCAGATCCATCTGGCGCACGTTCTGTTAATCAGTCCGCGGGACTAGCGTTTTCGGATGGGCAGGTTAACCCGAGCCCCGTCGCAGGTTTCACGAAGTTACCGAGTTGCCCCGATCAACGTCGAACCACAGGGCTTTGCCGGTCATCGGTTCTAGCCAGACCGCAGCATCGATTGGAATATGTAGATCTGGGCGGGTGGCAACCTTGACCGTATGACCACTTTGTAACACGACGGTGTAGAGATTTTGCGAACCCAGCGGTTCGATCACGCTAAGTCGCCCGGCGAGCGCCGTGGGATGAGCTTGTTCGTGTAACACGATGTTCTCCGCTCGGATTCCCATCAGCGCCGCAGCGCCGGTGGGGGACAGCGACGGAATAAAGTTCATCGGCGGATTGCCAATGAACGAACCAACAAACCGATCAGCCGGCCGGTCGTACACCTCCAACGGCGCCGCGCACTGGAGAATCTGGCCGTCTTTCATGACAGCTATCCGGTCACCCATCGACAGCGCTTCGATTTGATCATGCGTCACGTACACCACGGTGACCTGAAGTTCCTTCATCAATCGCTTCAGCTCGGCCCGCATCTCTAAACGAAGCAGCGCATCAAGGTTTGACAGCGGCTCGTCCATCAACAACACCTCTGCATCAACAGCAATGGCCCGCGCCACCGCAATGCGTTGGCGTTGTCCTCCCGATGCTGCGGCTGGCTTTCGATCCAACAGTTCGGTGATGTGCAGCAACTCTGCTGCTTCGCCAACGCGGCGTTTCACTTCGTTGTCTGCCACCTTTTGGTTGCGCAGCCCAAATGCGATGTTGTCGAACACCGTCATATGGGGGAACACCGCGTAACTTTGAAACACCATCGAGATGTTCCGTTTGCGCGGAACACGATTGGTCACGTCACGACCGCCGATCGTGACGGTGCCCGAGTCGACCCGCTCGAGGCCTACGATGCTGCGCAGCAAAGTTGTTTTGCCGCAACCTGATGGGCCAAGCAACACCATGAACTCGTGCTTGTTGATGGTTAACGACACGTTGTCGACTGCAGGCTTGTCGCCATATCGCTTTGTCACGTTCGAGATTTCAATGGATGACATAGGCGCGCTTACTTCAGGGTTGACCCGAATAGTCGAAACAGGTACTTGCGTATGAACAGCATGAACACCAACGACGGTGCCAGCAGCAGGAATCCTCCAGCGAACTTGATGGGTGGTGGGGACTGGTCTAACAACACGAAAACTTGGGCCGGTAGCGTGCGGTTCGACAGGGTCAGGATCGTTGCGACAAACACTTCGTTCCACGAGGTCACAAACGTAAACAACATGGCGGCTGCTAGGCCCGGTAGAGTCAAGGGGGCAACCACCTTGACAAAGGTTCTCGCCGGCGAGGCCCCGAACACCCCAGCGGCTTCTTGTAGATCCCGCGGGACCCCGGCAAACACACTGGAGCTGACCAACACGGTAAACGGCATGGCGATAGCGGTGTGTACCAACGCAACTGCAATGAGCGAGTCGGGCAACCCAACCTGGATGAAGGCATAGGCCAACGGAACTGCCAGAATCACCGGTGGAAAAGCACGTGTACTGATGATCGCCATTCGATACGCTGATTTCCCTTTGAAGACATAGTTCGCAATCGCGAAACCAGCAGGAAATCCAAGTGCCGAGCTGAGAACCAACACAATTGATGCAACCTTCACGCTGTTCCAGAGCGAGTGGGTTATGCCGGTTGTTGTGAGGAATTGCTCCAGCGTTGCAGTGGTTGCGGGCCGGGGCAGGAGCGGCCGCGGGTACGAGTAAATCTTCTCCTCGGTTGAAAATGCGTTGACTGCGAGGAAGTAGATCGGAACCAGAACCCACAATGCAAGCACTGCTGCAATCAGTGCCGTTCCATAGCGTGGCCGCCGAACAATCCCAGCCGCCATGTTCTTCATGCGCGGTCCTCAACCGGAGTCCGGAACAGCCCAACAATCACGCTCACCGTGAACAGTGCCATCAACAGAATCAACACTGCGTACGCAGAGGAGACGCGGGGGTTGGTGTTCACATATTGCGTATACGCCTCGCCCGCCAGCGTCCGCACACCGGTCCCGCCGACCACGCTAACGACGGCAAAAGCTTGCAACGCGAGCACCGCTCGAATGATGAGTGCGACTTGAATCGATGGTTTCAGCAGCGGCAACGTCACTTTGAACAGTCGCCTGATCGGACCGGCCCCAAACACCTCGCAGGCTTCGTTGTATTCGTTGGGTATCGACTGCATGCCTGATACCAAGGTGACCATCATGATCGACGTTGCTCGCCATACCTCGGCGGCAATCACCGACATCACAACGGCCTTCTTGTTCTCGGCTGCAGTGAAGTAGTACGGACGATCAAGAATGCCGAAGTGCATCAGCAGCGAGTTCACATAACCGCTTTCGGTCAGCAAACTGACCCACACCAAACCGGCGGCAATTTCGGAAATGGCCAGCGGAATGGCGTAGATGTACAGCAGGGCGCCCGAGCCGGGGATGCGAGAGTTCACCACCATTGCCATAGCCATCGCAATGACAAACTGCAGTGGAAGCAACACCACAATCAAGACCACCGTCGTGGTCAATGCTGATCCGAAGTTGAAGTCTGACAACATGGCTCGTACATGTTCGGTGGTGAAGCCACCTTCTTCTTTGGTGATCGCCAGACCTAACCCAGACACCATTGGGTACCCGAAAAACACGACAAGGTACGCCAACGATGGAAGCAACAACAGGTACGGGGCCTTGGCGCGATGTTTCACGTCGAACGGGTCAGCTGGACACCGACGGCTTGCCGCACCAAGCGAGCCACATGGCGGCGCTCCAGGCGAAGTCATTTCCGCCTGACCCTGCACCGGTTTCGGGACTGAACGCTTCAAAGAACCCGGATCGTTCAATCAACTTTGCCGAGTCTTCTCGGACTTTTTCTGACCAACCGGTATGGCCTGCTTCGGCAAGGCCCTGGGCCACCAAATAGTTGACGACTAGCCACACGGGTCCACGCCAGTATCGGCGATGGTCATACAATCGCGCCCCTGGTTCCAGGCTGGGTACCAGGTATTCAGATACAGCGCTCACTCGTTTCAATGTGTGTAGCAGTTGCTCTCGACGTTCAGGTGAACCGACACCGACCATGAAGCCGAGGAACGACGCGCTGGTGACAACGCCGCTTGATGCGCCACTGGTCAGATCGACTGAACAGTAGGCACCTACATTTTCATCCCACAGCGACTCGATTCCGGTTTCCGATAGCGCGATTCGATCGCGAAGCTCGGTAACTACGGGGGTATCCCCGAGCGCTTCAGCCATCACCAACAGATCCCGGTTTGCTCGCAACAGCATCATCGACATTCCCACATCGATCATCTTGAACGGTCCGTTGGCGGCGATCTCGGCGTGGTCCCAACCGTGGTCGCGTCCAAACTGCACGATGGCGGTGTAGCTGTCGTATTCAGCGTTGGTAGGACGCATAGCCGAATCGACATGGTTGAGGTCCCGGCGAGTGTAGGGCTCAACGTGGGTCGTATCGACTCGCGCAAGGGCGCCGTCCCATTCGCTGCTGTTGTCTCGTCCCGATTCCCAGTTGTGAGTTACCAATACCAAGCCGTTTTTCAGTGGGTCACGGAATCGATGGAACCATCGATGACTTGCCAAAGCTGATTGATACAACGCGCGCATATCTTGGTGATGTGGGTCGCTTCCTTCGTCTTCCCACAGCTTGCGAACGATGGTTGCTAACACCGGCGGATTGGCTATGCCCGAGGTCGCTGGCGTGGTTCCCGTTGCCCACACCGATGGGCCGGGAAAATACCCGTCGTTGTCTTGGTGAAACACGATGTGGGGAATCAGCCCGTCGTCCCATTGACCGCTCACCAGCGTGTGCAGCTCGGTCCATGCCCTGGGTCGATCAAACTCCGCCAATCCAAGCGCTACAAACACCGAATCCCAGTTCCATTGGAACGGGTACAACCCGTGGGTGGGGACTGTGTAGCCACCCCGGTCGTTGTTGCGGAGAATCGCGATCGCTTGCTCCGTTAGGAGCGAGCGATGAGTGGAGCCGTTCATGTTTTCCTCTGAAAAGTGTCGAAGTTGGGGAAGTGCGGGGGAGTGTGGCGATTCGGTGAGTTTTGTGTGACGATCGTGCGCGTCCGAAACGTTTCGGCTAGAGTAACAGTGTGGTTACCAAATGGTCAATCACCAAAAAAGGTTTCTGTTGTGTACGGCGTTAGCCTCGGGGGGCTGACGAGAAGGACTTGATGAGGGTGTCAGAGTTGTCTGAAAACAAGCGACCAACGTTGCGTGACGTGTCCATCGCGGCCGGTCTGTCGGTGACGCAAACGTCGCGTGCCCTCAACGGTCATGCTGACGTTGCCCAAGCAACCCGTGACCGAGCGTTAGCAGCAGCCAAATCGCTCGGTTACGCACCCAATTTGCAAGCCCGTCGTCTGAAAATGCCAGAGGTACGCGCACATGTGATCGGGATCGTTCTCAGCTCCACGATTCGGTTCTCGGATCCGTTCCTTGGGGAGTTGCTGACCGTGATGGTGGCCGAAGCATCGCAAGCGGGGTACGAGCTCCACCTGTCGATTCCGCCGCCAGATGAGAACCCTCTGGCATCATACGAACGCGCCATCCGGCAACGACGAGTTGATGGGTTCGTGCTGCTCCGGCTGATGCTCGACGACGAGCGAATCGGGTTCTTGCAAGGCGAAGGTTTTCCCTTTGTGACCTACGGCCGACTGCCTGGAAGCACTGGATTTCCAACGGTTGACGAGGTTGACGAATCCGTGAAGCCAGCCGTTGATCTGCTCGTTGACCTTGGACACACTCGAATTGGGTGCCTTGCCGAGCCGCTCCGTCAGGCGAAAGCAACATCACGATTGAATTCGTTCCTGTCAGCGATTCGCGGCCGTGATCTGGAAGTGAATGATGAGTTCGTCATCGACGCTGGTTTCCGTGAAGACTCGGGCTACACAGCAACCAAGGCGTTGTTGTCGTTGGCTGAACGTCCTACTGCCTTAGTAGCACTCAACGACCTCGTGGCTATCGGTGCCCTTCGAGCGGCCGCCGATTTGGGTTTGAACGTCCCTGAAGACGTGAGCATCGTGGGTTTCGACGATATCGACGCCGCTCGGCGAGTCACGCCGTCGTTGACCACCCTCCGTCAGCCAACTACCGAGATCGGTCGACTACTCATTCAAGAGCTGGTGATGGCGATCGAACGTGACACGACGACGTATCAGGATCGTCTCGTCGAGCCCCGTTTGATCGTTCGCCAGTCCACTGGTCGCGCACCGCAGATCTAGTGGTTGGCAGTTCGCCCGTCGCGCGCGTCATGCGCGCAATGTAACGCTGGGTTGACCAATCAGATAGGTATTGTTACCCTAAACCGAAACGTTTCGGGAGTCGCAACGCCCCGAGGGGACGCACGTCAGCCGACTCGCCCACCTGGTGAAAGGCACATCCGATCATGAGAACACGCTTCGTAGGGATACTCGCGGCACTGGCCCTGGCCTCGGCGTTCACGCTGGCGGTGGTTGATCCGCCAGCCGATGCGGCGTCAGCGAGCACCACCAAACCCTCGAACAAGACAACCAAACCAGCGAAACGAACGACGACCAAAAAGAAGGCAAACACGTCCACCCCAGCAACAACCCGTTCCACCGCACCGAAGAGTCTTGACGTCACGATGCTGTCGACTCAGTTCACCCCGCTCGAAGAAGCGGAAAACATGCGCAAGATCATCTTGAAGGACTACGGAGGCAAGGTCGAGTTTGTCCCCACCGAAGCCGCTGGTTTTGCGTCTCGCGTGCAAGCGGAGGGAAAGAGCGGGAGCGGCAAGGTGGACGTGGTTGGCGGACTCATTGGTGACTTGGCTCCTCAAGCGAAGTATCTCAAAGATCTGTCCTCGTTCAAGAAGGATCTTGCTTCGGCGAACATCCCCGAAGCGTATTGGGAACTCGGCAAACTGGGTACCGACAAGCAACTGTGCATCCCATGGATCAATGCAACGCTCGTGATGGCTGTCAACAAACAGGCGCTTCAATATCTGCCCGCACAGTTTGACGTCAATAACCTCACCCTCGACCAATTCATCACGTGGATGAGCGAGATGCAGGCGAAAACGGATCAACGTAAGTTGGGGTTTGCTGCAGGAAACTCGGGACTGATCCATCGCTACTTTCAAGGCAATCTGCTGCCCTCGTACACCAAGGCGGTCAACACCCAGTTTGCTTCTGATGCTGCAGTCGCAGCGTGGGAGAAATTCCGAGAATTGTGGAAGTTTGTCAACCCCCAATCAACGACGTATAACTTCATGCAAGATCCGTTGCAAAGCGGCGAGGTCTGGGTAGCGATCGATCACGTTGCTCGCATAAAAGATGCAGTGGTCAACAAGCCCGACGACTTCGTAGTGGTGCCAATTCCGTCAGGTCCCAAGGGGCGAAGCTACATGGCGATCTTGGGATGCGTTGGGGTGATGAGCAGTTCGTCAAATGCTGATGCGTCAGCAGAGCTCATCAAGTATCTGTTGAAGCCAGCCACGGGTGCGGCGACACTGAAATCCAACGGTTTTTATCCGCCAGGAGCCGTTGAATTGCCCGATGATCTTTCGCCCGGTTTGAAACTCATCTCCGCCGGAGTTGATCGCCAACGAAGTTCGAAGGACTCGTTCGGCACGTTGATCCCTGCTGGACTAGGGGCCAAGGGTGGCGACTACAACACGGTATGGCGCGACACGTTCACTGCAATCGTGCTGCAAAACCGTGACATTAAAGAAACGCTGGCCGATCAAAAGCCGAAACTGCAAAAGGTGCTCACTGAAGCTGCTGCTCCGTGCTGGTTCCCAGACCCACCGAGCGGTGACACTCCCTGCCAAGTTGGCTAGATCGGATCTGATCGGATCGGATCGGATCGGATCGGTGACTAGTGAAGCGGTGGTGCGAGACTGCGGAGTATGGCTGCAACCAAGACCTCGCTGTTTGATCGGTGGTCAGCAACCTATGACCGGCCGCAACTCCAGAACGCCACGTATCGCCCTCTGCACAACGCGGTTCTGGCTCGACTCGCAGATACAACACCGACAATGGTGTTGGACCTTGGTTGCGGGACGGGTCAGCTAACTGCCCGTTTGGCTGAGCGGTTTCCCGACGCAACGGTATGCGGACTCGACTATTCGATGGGTATGTTGCGCGAGGCGCAGTCCCGGCTTGGCGACCGCGCTCAGCTATTTCGTTGCGATGCCCAAGCGTTACCACTCGCTGCCCAGTCGATGGATCTGGTCGTGTGCACCGAATCGTTTCATTGGTACCCAGACCAAGAATCTGCTCTTGCGGGCATCGCTCGGGTCCTGCGGCCCGGTGGTCAACTGCTGATCGGCTCTATTGCCACACTCACTCAGGTGGGCGAGGCTGCGGTGCGGGCTGTGTCATCGCGGGCAGGTCAACCCATACGGGCGCTGACGGCCAAACAGGTAAGACAGTTGCTGCGCAATGCTGGCTTTGGCGTTACCGATCAGCGCTGGGTGCCACGATTGGGACTTATTCCGTGGCCGCTACTCACCGATGCTCGGCTCCGGTGACCCAGATATCGGCATCGCTTCGGCCGTTACCTTCGCCCGTAACGAATCCATGTGTGCGTGCATTGTGGCGCGGTCATCGAGCAGCAGCTCTTCGTGTGCCCGTCCGGGGAACAGCTCGGCCCGTGCCGCAACGGTGGGCGGCACCATGTCGGTGAAGTGTTCAAAGATCTGCACCTCGCCCTGATTGACGCCCCAATCAAGGTCTGTGTAGTCCATGCCGTTCCACATCCGGGTGCCAAGCTGGCACAACGACACACCCCACTCTTCCAACGTTGCAGAAGTGGCGGACATCACGATGATTCCATTAATCCGTTCAATCGAAATCATCGGCTTGAGGCGCTTCACCAGCCCAACATCGAGGTGCTCTTGGTGCAGGTTCCGTTCGCCGTTCAGAAACGGTTCGACGCTGAATGTAGATACCTTCACTGTTCCGTCGGGTTTTGTCCGAAACGGTAAGCGCGCCTTCAGTTGTGTCAGCGCTTGACGCGAGGGAACCCCCAGGTCAGCGTTGGCGATGACAATCGGGTTTGACGGATCTGCGTCAAACGGGTTTGGCACCAGGTTGGTGTGGTCAACGAGCGCACAGGTGCCGCGGTTGCGTTGAAACGCCCTCGCCCAGCAGATTCGGCCCAACAATTGGGCTCCAGCAACGTCAGACAGCACATGCCAGGTGTCGTGGTAGCTGTTGGTGGCAAAACGCTCAGGGTCGAGCGGCCGCACGCTGAGCACCGTGTGATCGTGCCCATCGAGGCGTAACGATCGCCGATGAAGCTTGGGATCAGAGGCCATCAACCCAAACTAGGTCCAAACATGGGCCAACTAGGCGGCTGCGACTACCCGTGTTTGCTCGAGTGCATCAAAAAACGCTGAAGCGAGACGGGCCAGCTTGTCCGTGGTGAGCGGCACGGTTTGGTTTCGATGGGTGAGGATTGCGTTGCACAGGTCGCGGACGTCGACTAGCACCGTTGACCCAGGAACATCGGTCACCATGGCGCGATTTGCGAACGAATTGTCGAGCGCCAGCAGCATTGCCTGGCAAAACTTTTGCTCAAACGTGCCAACGTTGGGCGCTGAGCTGCCATCGACCAGCGCTCGATATGAGTTGAGTTGCTCATCAAACCGCTGCCGGCTTGATGCGATGTACGCCTGGGTGTAGCTGTGAACTCGTGGCATGACATTCTCCGAGGGCAGGGGCGAAACTGAGGGCTTCGTCCGTGGCTAAATTCGTGGAAGGCGCGCATACTTTCTGCGCGCTTACCTGCTTAGTTGCCCGGGCGCGACAAAAGAGGGATGGTCTGTAGACCTACGACCCCAGATTTACCAAGCGCGCTGAGTGAACGATGGTTCACCCAACCGAGGAATGCTTTAGGCCGTTGCCTTCATACCAGCGCGGATTGCGCCGATGGCAATTTCGATCTCGTCAGCGGTGGTGACGAGTGGCGGCATGAAGCGGATGACGTTGCCCCACGTGCCGCAGCTCATCAGAATGACGCGGCTTTCTTCCAGCGCATGCTTGACGATGGCCGCCACCCGAGCGGGATCGGAGAACTGCACGCCAATCATCAGGCCCAGGCCGCGGATGTCGTCAATGCCACCGTGGTCACGGGCGATGGACTCCATGCCCTCACGAAGCTGTTCGCCCCGGGCAACCACATGGTCCATAAAGCCCGGCGCCGTCAGAATGTCGATGGTGGCCAGCGCAGCAGCGCATCCCATTGCGTTGCCGCCGTAGGTGCCGCCGTGGGATCCGGGAATCCACTTGGCCATGAGGTCGGCTCGGGCCCCCAGAGCGGAGAACGGGAAGCCCGATGCGATGCCTTTGGCCATGCACATGATGTCTGGCTGGATACCGAAATGATCGATGGCAAACATTTTGCCGGTGCGGCCAAAGCCACACTGCACTTCGTCGGCTACGAACATGATGCCGTGCTTGTTGCAGCGCTCGACGATGCCCTGGATAAACCTTGCCGGGGCGGGGATGTAGCCGCCTTCGCCCTGAACTGGCTCCATGATGCACGCAGCGGTTTCTTCAGGCGCCGTTTGAGACTTCAACAGGTAATCGAACATATGAAGTGCCTGGTCAATCACTGCATCGTGCTGATCGGCGGGTACCCCGACCAGGTCGGGGAACGGCGCCACATAGACGCCACCAGGCAACGGTCCGTATTGAGCTCGGTAAATGGTTTTCGATGCGGTCATGGCCATTGCCATATGGGTGCGTCCGTGGAACGAGCCAGCAAACACGATGGTGTTGGGGCGACCGGTGGCGTGCTTGGCCAACTTGACCGACGCCTCGGTGATCTCCGCACCTGAGTTTGAGTAAAAAAACGAGTCGATAGCTGACGGGGTAATGCCGTCGAGCCGCTCGGCCAGTGGTTCCAGTAGGTCATGGGTGTAACAGTTGGCCTGCGCATGGATGAAGCGGCCAGCCTGTTTACTGATTGCTTCAACCACCTTGGGGTGGGCGTGTCCGGTGGACACCACGGCGATGCCGGCCGAGTAATCGAGGTATTCGGCGCCCTCGGTAGTAAACACCCAGCTGCCTTGGCCGTGGGTGACCTGCAGGGGAGTGACCTTGTTCCAAACCGGAGAGAGCTTCGATGCCATGAGCACAGCCTATGACGACCGGGGAGAAATGGCTACCAGTCCGTCGGGCTACAGAACCCTCGCCGAAATGCCGATGCCATCGAGGTGACCATCGTCAACAACTTTGGTGTGCGCTTTCTCACCAAGAGTGACGGGCTCGGTTCTGCGCAGGTCCACCGAGTTCAGCAAGACAGCGTCGGCGCAATGTGGTTCGCTGGACCAAGCGGACTCGCTCGCTACGACGGCGCACGTGTTACTCGAATCGGCCGCCCTCAGGGTCTGTCAAGCAATGGACTACGAACGTTGGCCCTTCACGGTGGCAACCTCGTCGTGGGTACTGATTGTGGGATCGACCTTGTCGATGAGTTTGGTCAGGTAACTACTCTTGAAGAACTCATCGAGCTTCGACCGGGGTTCGTGCAATCGGTACTCTCGCTCGGAAGCACCCTGCTAGTGGGCGCCTCCCGAGGAATGTTCCGATGGGATGGGAGCGGGCGCGTCAGTCGGCTGAATGACCCAGCGATCGCAGGAGTTATCTCTTCGGTGGCGATCGACGGCGAGAAACAGATCTGGGCTGCCGGGCCAGAGATTGGTGTGGTGTGCGCGAAAAGCATTGATGGGTCGTGGGTTCCGCTGGCTCCCGGATGCGGCGGGCTCCCTCGCCTGACTGCGCTGGCATCGGGTGTTCTACTGTCAACCAGCAAAGACCTACAAACAATACGTGTCGACGGGTCGCAGCTCCTCGCAGGTAGTCCTGACGTCCCGATCAACGTCGCAACGATGACGCGCGAGTTTCTTTGGTTAGGTGGAACCCAGGGTCTCTATCAAGTTCCCAGTTCAGTAGGTACTGGCGAGGTGGTTCGATCATCGCCCATCTGCGTGATTCCCGATGTCGTTGTCAACGATATTTTTCTCGACTCAGACGAAAACGTCTGGGTTGCGACCGACGGTAATGGCGTCGCTCGGGTGTCGGCTGCACGTCGAGCCATGTCGCGACCGGTATCGTCAACAAAAACGATACTCAGCCTCCGCGAGACTGCTGACCGGTGGCTCGTTGGTGGAGAAGGGGAAGCCTGGAGCGTCCCCATCAGATCTGAGGCTGGCGTGGCGTCTGAGCCTGTTGCAGAGCTGATTCCCGGATGTGAAAAGTATCAAGTCTGGGACATCGCGGAAGATCAACGTGGGGCCCTGTTTCTAGCTACTGAACTGGGACTTGTTCGTGTCGATTCTGGTTTGGGAACTGCCATCGAATCTCACCGTGTCTTGCAGTCACCGTGCCGAGCGATTCTTCCGTTAGCCGATCACTTCTGGGTCGGGAGCCTCGAGGGATTGG
>JANMEI010000620.1:0-3318 GCA_031376865.1 Acidimicrobiia bacterium
GCCTTCACAAACGACGACGCATCCTGTACCGAGGTGCCACCACGAAACGCAGCTGCGATTTCCAGTTCTAAGGGTGTGCGCACCGTGATCGGCTCGCGAACCCCAATCCATGGCGAAACAAGTACTTTTACGTCTGCTGGGAAGTGCCCCATGAGATGCTCACGTTCTTGGTCAGGAATGAGATCCAAAATACTGAGCAGAATCCCAATCATGGCGGGTCGCGCAGAAGTGCCGATCACACCTGCGCCGACTAAGTGGCCTTCTAGCTCTTTGTACATCGCAGATCGGGCTGACTTTCCTTCCGATTTTCCCTCGGAGGGTCTGGTGTCGCTCGGAAGTAAGCCCACGCTCATATGCGACTCGATGGACTCAACACCAGGAATGAAGCGCACATAGTTCAAGATCCGATCGCGGTCGCTTTCGGATCCGACCTCGCCGTGAAGCAGGATCGTTTGATCTTCGGCCATAACGTGAATTCGAGGAAGGTCGAGCGCATGAATCAATTGACCGAGCTGTGATCGAACTTGATCAGCAAGGTCTTGATTGGTGAGCTCGGTACTTCGGGGGACAAAAGCCACCCCGTCGGTGTTGACCCGAATCACCGAGAGGTATGTGTAACGAACGGTCGTAGTCACGGCGTCGCCCACTCACCTGACTCAGTTGGTCCGATCTCTGATCGATACCCAGCGAAGATGAGCAAACCGCTGGCAATGACCACGAGGCCGATGCCGGTCCAGAGGGCGATCTTGCCGACGAGCCACCATCCCCAGGCAAACAAGAGCAATCC
The DNA here is from genome assembly GCA_031376865.1 of Acidimicrobiia bacterium. GTDB lineage: Bacteria > Actinomycetota > Acidimicrobiia > Acidimicrobiales > JANYDT01 > JANNBN01. The sequence goes on from JANMEI010000620.1 coordinate 788, forward strand.
TCGAAGCGTCTCTCCTCGAAACAGCGTTTGCACCTGGGCCTCTTCGATGGTGGCTTTTGCATCGAGCGCAGCAAACGTAGCGGTCCCCTTAGCAGCGGTAGCAGCAGCTCGATCCGTCCGAGCAAGGGTGCTGACCTCAGAGTAGGTCTTTCCCTCAGCGACATCCAACAAGTGCGTTGCGATAAAGACGTCGGCGTAGGCCCGTGCGGCTGGGCCATCGGTGACCTCACGACCCCCGTACTTTTGCAGCGATGGATACTCCTTAACCGACAACGCAGGGCTCCCAGCTGGCGGAAACTTAATGTGCTGGGCCACGAGCTGGTCGTGAACGAGCGAAGTAGCGAAATGGCTTCCCCAAAAGAGCAGCGCTGCCACTGCAGCAAGTGCTAAGCCAGCGGTTATTTCGGCGACGGCAAAATCAATCTGCCGGAGACGGATGCGTTCTCGTGGTTGAACGGTTGAGCGGGTGACGACGGTAGTCATGAGGGTGCCTTTCACGTGGGTGGTGTGCATTAGACGGAATGAATGTAAGTGCGGAGATGAATATGGAGCGAGTTTGTGTTCGGATGACGAGACAGCTACACCGGCCAACCAGCGTTGAGGAGGGGAGCTGCTCCAACTTCGACTGCGTCACGAAACGCATGAAGCCGGGAAGACTCGTGTTGGGAACCAACCAGCACAGGAACCTGCGACATGCGAATGACATCAGTTGCGGTACTGCCAAGGAGCGAATGACTCGCACCCAACCCGCGTGCGCCGATGACAAGGAGTTGGTACTCGCCCTTGTCAGCCACAATGCAGAGTTCCTCAGCGGGGCGTCCCGCTCGAGCCATGGTTGCGAAGTTCACGCCCGGGTGGTCCATACAAGCTTGGATGAGCGCCCGAGAAAGCAGCTCGTGTATTGGATGAGGCCCGGGAGATTCCTCCTCGACGAGCGCCTCGACATCACCAACGGCAACCAGCATGCAGGTCCGGACCCGATCTCCCAACACGCCCAGTGCCTCGTTCAGCGCGTACAGCGAGTTCTCGGACCCATCCACCCCAACCACGATGTCGTGAGCCTCTCGAGTTGAATGAGGATGAGCACCCGTAGCGCGCAGGGTCAAGTGGCGATCGGTGACGAGCTGCGCGTCGGCTTGGGCTTTGCGTTCATCGGCTCGCCGGCGGGCGTCGACCGCCAACGGGATAGCGATCGGTCCGAGCGACAGACCCAGCGCCAGCCAGCTCACCAGATCGTGCCCGTGGCGGAACATGGAGAAACCGAGGACCAGTCCACCTCCCACCCAGAGAGCGGCAAATGCGAGCAACCAGTTGATGTTCATACAAGTAATCGTGACGCCAGGTGCCTTCACCAACTAGGGGTCAGACGTCCGGAGTTGGGAGGGACTTATGTCCCCCACTCAGGCGATCAATTCACGTTGTAGTCAATCGAGTCCAATCGAAAATCCAAATATTGGAACGGGCCTTCGGGTTCCGGGGCGTGCCACCACGCTTCGCCAACATCGGTCACGCGACCCGCCTGCTCAAAGGATCGGGTGCTCCGTAACGGGGTCGACCATCGTTGGCTAGCAAAGCTCTTGCCGTCCGCAGATGCTCGCAGTCGATCGTCGGAAATGAAATCAACAAGTTCGTGACGTTCATTGAAGACGAGTTCGGCAGTGACCAACACTCCTCGATTGGAGAATGTCGCGGAGACGCGCTGAGCATCGATCGGTCGCCACGTAATTGATGCGAAGGGCAACGCTCCCGGCGCAAGAACACACATGTCATTGAACAACGTGACAACCTCGGCTTTCGTGAGATCAGGGCCGGTTACGCTCACCATCGGGTACGCAGACAACGGTTTGACGCTCATCGAAGCCTGCGTTCCGACAAAAATGTGGAGCACATCCACCGGCAAACCAGACATGGTTGCGTCGATGTAAAACATCCGAGTGACAGTGGGGGAGAAGGTGTTGACCTGTTGCCCCCGAAATGACATCCACGGGCTGGCAGGCCCGCTGCGGATGCGTCCGTGAATGGTTGCCTGAAAGTTCTGCGGCCGAGGTTGACCGATCGCTCCTGAACCTCGAACGTACGCAGCGATCACTGGCGGCAAAGCCTGCACATCTGACTCCGCTACCGTGTTGTTGGCGTCCAGTTGAGCACGAACTTCTTGCACCCGGCGATGGTAGGTAGCTCGTGAACTTGCCGGACCAAATGCAAAGTACCCATACAATGCCGCGCTGAGCAGCAGGGCGTTTGCGGCGGTGCCCGCCTTGGCATCGGTCCATGAGGAGATGATCACGAGCTGCGAGACAACAGCGGCAACTGCCGCAACTTTCCACCATGCGGAGTTTCTGAAGCCCATCAGCATGGCTGCTCCGACAACCAATAGCCCTGCGATGAGCCAAGCGACACCTGCCGACTTACTGATCGGCCGGGTGAGCTGGTTCACGTCGGCCCATCCAAATCCTTTTACAACGCCAAGGAAATGGATGAGGCCATGGGTGAGCGTGATCAGCATCACGATTGAGCGGACGACGTTTCGC
>JANMEI010000630.1:0-4087 GCA_031376865.1 Acidimicrobiia bacterium
CATCCAACCGGGCAGGATGAATCTCAGCCGCGAGATCACCTGCCGGTCCGGCCATCAGTGCAACCGCGGTGCGAGCCAGTGATGTTCGGTGAGACGAACCGCATCCTGTTTCTCGCTTCTGAATCCACGCATTGATTGCGGTGGCTGCCATCAGATAGCCAGTGACATGATCGAGTGCTTGCACCGGCAGCGGCGTCGGGCGATCGTTGCCCAACTGAGTCATTCCAGCGGCGGCGATGCCACACGACATTTGCACCACGCTGTCGAAGCCGCGACGGTGTTTCCACGGACCGGAGTATCCATAAGCGTCCAATGACACTTCGACGATTCCCGGGTTCAGTTCTTCGCGACGGTCGGACGTGAGACCGAGCCTGTCTAATGCTCCAGGTCCGTAGCCGTGCACGAAGATGTCGGCGGATCGAAAGAGCTGCTGTAACTGCGACTGGCCATCGGGCGTTCGGGCATCGGTATGCACACATCGTTTTCCAACGGTGGTGTCTTGACTGACCGATGGCTCGGCCCAATCGGCCGCGTCAACTCGAATCACGTCGGCTCCCAGCATGGCGAGAGTCCGAGTCGCCACCGGGCCCGCTAGCACCTTGGTGAGATCCAGCACACGTACTCCGGCAAGTGGGCGCTGCGGTGTCCCGGCAAGTCTGAACAGAGGAATCGCCTGCGTGAGGGTCGAATGAACCAATGGTTCGCGAGCGATTGCCTGACCATGTGGATGTGACGACCATTCGGCGGCCGATCGCATGTTTCCTGCGACCCCTCCACCTTGGTGAATCGCCGTTTCAAGTTCATCACCGCTCGATTCGGCGAGTACTGCGGCGATGGCGTCTTTGGTAGGGGCGCAGCCAAGGACGTTGAGCGCAGCGGCTCGATGGGCTTTGGCATTGGTGTGCAGGCGAATCCAACCGTCACGGGTTCGGTAGTCACCTGCCAAGTCGTCCCACGGACTGGGCATCTCCCATCCCTGCGGGGCAATCGAGGAGGTCATCCAGAGCGACGTCAGCCGTTGATCGACTTTCACCACACCAGAAGTTGCGGCCACTCCCCCGAGAAACGCGCTCAGTCGAGCAGTCGCAGTTGCGACTCCAGCCATCGCAGCTGTTGCGAATCCACTCACGTCGTACACGGACGGGAGCGACTCGTTGCCAACAACCTCGACCTGGACCTGGCCCGATTCAACCTCTGGTCCTACTCCAAACGTCTCGATGAATGATTGAAAACTCACTATCCGATCTTCATCGCAGACTCCCGTAAAATCAACATTGACTTTCGTCAACCCGCAAGATCAAGCTGCTCGACTTATACATGTGCACACATATGGTTTGATTTTGGGCTGTTCCAGTTAGTCTTCCCGACAACTAAGTTGGGTTAAGCCACTTCATCATTAGGGAGACAGGACTATGCACACCAACCGATGGGTGCTGACTGCTAGTGGGCTACTCCTCGTCCTCACGATATCAGTCGTCCTCGCTAGATCAACGGTGAAGCGCAACGATTCAGCTGGCGGCGTGACCGCTTCGAGTGCCCAGGCGTTCGTAGAGAGCATTGGAGTCAACGGCCACCTTTCGTATCTCGACTACGAGTTCGCTGGCGTCACCTTGGTGACCAAACTGAAGGAATCTGGGATCACGAATCTGCGAGTTGGCACCGATATCGCTGATCCCGAGTATCCGCAGGACCGTGTCGCGGTACAGCAACTCATTGCAGCGGGCATGCGCTTCAGTATCGTCACAGACTTTCAAAAGGAATCTGCCGAACAGGTGCACGATGCGATACTCAAGATCGGTCCGCAGCACGTACTCACTGTCGAAAACAGCAATGAGCCTGAGCTGTTTCTCGACAACAACGGCTCGTGGCCGATCGCTGAGATTCGCCGATACCAAACTGAGTTGTTTAAGGCCATCAACGCTGACCCGAAAACCCGACATATCGAAGTGCTGGGTCCATCACTTACCAATGTCGACGCAGCGAAGGCCTTCGGCGATTCGGTCGCTAACTCCATGGACAGAGCAAACCTGCACAACTATCCGGGTGGACTCGAGCCAGAAAACAAGGGATGGGACGAAGACGGTTTTGGCAGCGTCGATTTTGCTGTTGGCAAGATAGCGGGTGCCGTCAAACCGGGACGAACAAGGCCTATTTCCACCGAGACTGGGTACGACAACGCCAACGATCCAGAGCGAAGCGAGGGCGTACCAGAATCAGTTTCGGCACGCTACCTTCCTCGCCAGTATCTGTATTCCTTCAGTCGAGGAATCGAACGTACGTATATCTATGAATTTCTTGATGAGGGGACTGATGGTGGAAACCCAGAACACAATTTCGGGTTGATCCGAAGCGACGGGACGAAGAAGCCCGCGTTTGTTGCGATTCGGTCGATGATTGATCTATTGAGCGACCCCGGTAAAGCGGTCGATCTGAAGAGATTGGATTTCCGGATTGCTCGGCCTCCCACCGATTTGAAACAACTGTTACTCCAAAAGCGCGACGGCACGTTCTATCTCGCGCTGTGGCTAGGTAGCCGCAGCTGGAATCGAGACCGTTCTGTAGAAGTCAGCGTTCCCGACGTCAAAGTTGACATTACTGTTCCATCCAACATTTCGCGGGTGGTCGCTCGTCGCTTCGATACATCGGGGTCACTCACGACCCGAGCGGTGAGGTTCGCTCAGTCCCGCATCACGTTGCCCATCGGCGACGAAGTCACCTTTATTGAGTTGGGCAAGTAATCAAAGCCGATCGACTATCGGCAGTAGCTTGGTCACGGTCGGCCAAACCGTAGTCACGTACGACCGCAGCTATTCGCAGTCGATAGTCAGTGAACACTTGCCCCGAGCACAGGTGACGCCCACATCCGAACTCAAGATCAGCAGTGCGAAGGTCAAGGATGATCAAGCTGCCAGCCGGAATGTGCTGAATGGACGATCTGCGATGCCGATGCATCAAAATTTTGATAGAGCACCGAGATGATAGGAAGCGGATCAGTTTGCGGGCATAGCTTCTTCAAGCGCACTACCGCCTCGTTACAGTTGAAACTTGCGGGGTTCCCTCTACCGATTACCTTGACGATGGATTGGACGTCATTCACGATCTGGTCTTGTTGATTTTCGAAGCCGATGAGCGCAGCCAAAGTCTCTGTCGGCACTCATCGAGCGATGTCGCGCAAGGCATCGATGCGGTCTCCGGTGAGCACGACCTTCGTTTGACGAGTTGCAATTCGAGAAACGTCTGCGGGATTGATGCCCTCGATGAGGTCGACGACAAGCTTTCGGCGGGCCGCGTGTTGTTCGACTGGACTGAATCGTGCCATCGAATTGCGCAGCTCTGCAGTCACACCAGTTGTTGGGTCGGTCGACTTTGGGGTCGGTTCTAACGCAGTCGAAGTGAGAGCAGCGATGACATCATCACGGTCCAAGAGGCGGATGGTTCCTGGCACCGCCATAGTCTGACCGCGTGACTCTTCGCTGCGCGCCGAAGAGTTTCCCATCGAAATCACCTCAACATAATTTGTTTCCGCTTGACTACGAACGTTTGTTCGTGTAGAGTGTTGTTGTGGAGATCGGGACCTCTCAGCAGCAGGGTATAGGTGAGCTGGTTGGCTTGCTGGAAGCAGTGCGGGCTTCTACCTGTGGTGGTCCGGTTTCTGTGGTGTTGGACGTGTGGCGTGATCATCGGTTTCAGGTTGCTGATGTTGTTGGTTGGGGTGCTGATGATGCCGCTCAAGGCTTGGTCGTGTTGGAACAAGTGACCCGTTCGATTGATGCGTTAAAAACCGTGTTGGTTGGTTGTTTAGGTGCGAGTCGCGACACGACCGCTTCAATTGTCCGCAAAACCGGGATGTCGTATCGGGCAGCAAAACAGTTGCACGCAGCGTCGAAAGTGGTGGATCAACATCCTGACGCCTTAACCAAACTGTCAGCCGGTGAAGTCTCAGCTGAGCATCTTGCGGCGCTCGCCCCGCTCAACTCTGGTCTGGCAGCCGAGTTGTTGGGTGATGCTGATGGTAAGTCTGCTGATGAGTTCAAAAAACATGTTGCTACCCACCGGGTCCGCCACGAATCCAAGTCGTTGTCTGAGG
>JANMEI010000638.1:0-1507 GCA_031376865.1 Acidimicrobiia bacterium
ATCAGGTCGCTGTCGCTGCGATCCATCACGGGGAAGCGCATTTGCGGTTCCAACCACCGAGTGGGGTCGGCGGCAAACTCCGAGTACACGGTCAGTCGCGGCGCGAGAGTCATGCCGGCGGCTTCGGTGACATCACGCAAACGATCAAGTGCGGGCCACGGCTTCTCGGGGTTGACATGGTCAGCGGTGACCGGCGAAACGCCACCCCAGTCATCGATGCCAGCGTCGAGCAACGAACCGAAATCATCAGTCAGATTTGGCGGTGCCTGCAGATGAATCGAAGCGGGCAACATGATGCGAGCAACGGCCAAGGACCACAATTCTTCTTCGCCGGGACAGGCCCGTTCGTTGCGCATCGCGGTTCGTTCTTTGGGAACGAAATTCTGCACGATTACTTCTTGCACATGACCATGCCTGGAATGCGATGCCACGATGGCGGCAAGTGCCTCGATCCGGTCTTGTCGCGACTCGCCAATTCCGACCAAGATGCCGGTTGTGAATGGAATCTGTAGCTCACCTGCTGCTTCCAGCGTGGCCAAACGCCGGGCGGGCACCTTGTCGGGAGCCAAGCGGTGGCATTCCAGATCAGGGTTAAGCGATTCGAGCATCATGCCCTGCGATGCACTGACCGGGCGCAATCGAGCGAGCTCGTCGTGATGAATGGCCCCGCAATTGGCATGTGGGAGTAATCCAGTTTCAGACAACACCTTTGCGGCAGCCACCGACACGTAGTGAACGGTTGAATCGTATCCACGCGTACGAAGCCACTCACGGGCAACCTCGTAGCGATCTTCGGGGCGTTCGCCCAACGTAAACAGCGCTTCGTGACATCCCTGGCGAGCGCCGGCCTGCGCAATGCGGAGCACTTCGTCAAGTTCCAGATACGGCGACTCGACATGCGCTGGTGACTTCGCAAACGTGCAGTAGCCGCAGGTGGAGTTACACAGTCGGGTCAGCGGAATAAACACCTTGGGCGAGTAGGTGATCCGTGTACCAAACGCAGCAGAGCGAATGTCTCGCGCCCGTTGCATCAACTCTGACAACGGCATCGCCAAAAGATCCGAATGGGACAAAACGTCAGAGGACGTGAGCATGATCTAGCTCCGGGATATTATCGCCGAGATCAACGTTGGCCGTTGCCTCGTGCGGGTTGGTGGTGTTCGGGTTGTTTGCGTGGGTGTGGCGATTTCGTAAGTGCAATGGGGTAACGGTGGTGTTGCACTCGTCGCAATGAAACGTTTGTTCAACGGGGAAGCCGCACTCGTCGTGAACCAACACCACAGGCGGGCCGCTGGCACCAGCCATCCAGGTGTCTCCCCACTTCATCAGGGCAACCAGCGAAGGAGACAACTCGATACCTTTGCGGGTGAGGCGGTATTCGTATCGGACGGGTCGTTCTTGATAGGCAACTTTGTCGAAGATTCCGTGATCAACCAGCCGATGAAGTCGGTCGGTCAACAGGTTGCGGGCGATGCCCAGGTCGCGCTGGAACTCGTCGAACCGCCGG
>JANMEI010000659.1:0-1853 GCA_031376865.1 Acidimicrobiia bacterium
CGCGGCCGCCACCCCCACCAGTTTTCGACGTTTCATCGCTTACGCTTCCTGTTGTGGAGAAGTTGCACTTTATGTCAAACGATTGGGACGCCGGCTTGGTTCCCGAAACATCGGGAAACGTGTCGTTGACACCTTGCGAGATAGAACCCGCCTAGCCATCCGCAAGCTACACACGTATGGTTGGCCCAAACACCGCAGCGTATGCAACGACCAGCACCACACAGGTTGCAACAGTGACGGTGTGCGCCTGATGTGATTCGGTGGCGTTCTTTCAACGAGTTTGCGGTTCCAGACAAACGTGAGAACAGGCAGTACCCGGCCGCGATCATCACGGCCACAACTATGTATGGAAGCTCCCAGCTACCGCAGTCACAACCGCTGCACCATTCACCGTACTCGTGAGCCGACCAGCAAAAGTCACCTCGAATACTTCACCGCCTTTGAGCAGGCCACGACTCCGACGGCCATGAGAAACAGCATCAACATCAACTCGCGCTTGCGAAGCATCACTCGATGCTATCCCTACCCTAAACGCCGGGTGAGTGGCCATCGTGCGCACATGCTGTCCGGGTGTTTCGCTTGTTCTCCAACTCATAGGAGGACATATGAACACCAAAACCACCAGTACCGATCCGTACTCGAAGCGACCCGGCCACACGTCGAGTTGTATCGGCATCACATGGAACAACGCGGTCTCGCTGCGTCAACCATGGACCGCCGACTCTCAACAGTGTGTGGTTTCTATCGTTTCGCGCACATCGACGGACGAATCACGTCGAACCCGGCCCAGTACGTTCGACGACCACAAGTTCATCCTTCACAAGGACGTGGGCTTGATCGAACAGAACTCGGCAAGTTCCTGTTCACCGCCGAACGTGTCAGCACGGAACGCGCCGCGCCTGCTGTTCTCCTCGGCCTCAACGGTCTACGTGTCAGCGAAGCGTACGGCACAGAACGAGGAGTGGTGGCACCGCCGTTTCGCCGAGCGTGATCTCGACGTGCTCGCTGCTCGCATCTAAGGTTCTACCCCAGCGCACCTGGACCTGTGGTCGACCATCCGACTCGGCAATTGAGCGGCTACACGCAATCGGTGCCCAGACGCTCGCGGTCCACGACGATGAAGGAGGCTTCCGCCAGCGATCATGGCTGACCCCTCTCGGGAACGAGTTCTGCATCGATCAGCGACACGTCCGAAACAAGATCGCATAGCGGCCCTCGCAAGCCGGATACACCCTGCCCCGTTCGCCGGCTCGTAGGCAGGGGGCCGTGGAAGATTCCAGTCAAGTGCTTACTATGCGTACAGATCAGTAGCTGGTTTCCGGTTACTCGGGTCGCCGAGTCGAAGCTGGCTAGATCGTGTACATCAGGATCGACGAGTTTCTTGTCTGAGTCAGTCGAATCAAGGCCGACGTGTTCACGCGTTGACTTGGAGTGCTATGGCGTGTCGGTAGCCGACTCGCTCGGGGAGACCAATGGGCGTGTATCCAAGTTTGCTCGCTGCTGCGTCGCCGTACAGGAACCCAACCATGGTGGATGTTGACGTGTCGTCACCGAGAACTGCCAGCACTTCGCTTGCCAGCGGGTCGAGGCCGCCACGCTCACCACTGAGGGCGTAGGCGCGACCTTCCTGCTGTACTGCAGACATCAGCGACGTTGGTCGACCATGGCGGGCCGCGCAAATCAGACGGACGGTTTGGGCGGCGCATTCGATTTCAAAACTGGCGACGTCGATCGGGTCGTCGAACCACCAGAGAACTCCGCCGGGGTCTGGAGCATGAAGCCTGTGGTCAACTTCGGTCGCGAGGCGATCGGTCCACATTCCTGGGGTAGCGACGGTCAGGTGCATGACTTCG
>JANMEI010000678.1:0-4418 GCA_031376865.1 Acidimicrobiia bacterium
CGTTCCTGCAACGTGTCCGAACGATTCTCCTGCCGATAGTTGCCCCGGGCGTTGCCGCGACAGCACTCTTGTGTTTCATCTTTGCGTGGAACGAGTTTTTTCTCGCAGTGAACTTGACCGCCTTCGACGCGCAGACCATGCCCATCTGGGTCACCACGATGATCAGCACCCGCGGACAGTTCTTAGCCAAACTCTCAGCCGCTTCAACCCTGGCGTGCCTACCAGTCGTGCTGGCAGGTTGGGTTGCTCAAAAGAAACTAGTACGCGGACTGACAATGGGTGCAGTGAAATAGACGGGGACCGCTCCCCATTGAGATGACCTGGCGTCGCTTCGTACGGTGCCTAGGTGAACCAACTAGACCCCACCAAAACCGTCACCCGAGAGATCAGAGATTGGGCCGCTGAACATCAGCTGTCGCTCGTCAGCCATCGGAGAAGTACCCAAGCGATCGTCGAGGCATTTTCCTTGTGGGCGAGTGGAATCTTTCTTGGCACACAGATTGGCGGCTGGCTAGGCCGAATCAGTGGTTGGCTGGTGATTGGGGCATCGCTCATTCGACTGCAGTACCTGTTTCATGAAGCTGCCCATCGGTCGCTGTTTCGCCGCTCTTGGACGAACGATTTGTTCGGAGCCATCCTCGGGTCGATCGCACTGGTTCCGCACGCTGCGTATCGAGCCCATCACATCGAACACCACGGCAACACTCGCACCGACCTTGCCGAACGACGCGATCCAGAAGGCTTTTATGACGAAGTCAACTCGCGAGTGACGTATCTGGCCACCATCGTATGTGGAGGCGCATATCTCAGCGGATGGTACACGTGGCAGGTGATACGAGTCCTTGCCCATCTCCCGGTTCCGTGGCTGAGCTCCGAACACGTGCGCAACCATCTACGCGCCTGGGGCCCTTTGTCATCGCTTGGATCGCTCGGATTATTGGGAGCATGCATCTCAAGGAGATGTGGACCCATGTTGGTTATCTGGTGGCTGATTCCGGTAGCAATATTTCTGTCAGGCATGTTCACCTTGCTGGGGTTCTCTGAGCATCACGGAGTCCCACGGAACAGCCCGGTGCTGTTTGCCTCGTCGACGCTCACGTCGAACCCGATTTACCGTTGGCTCTCGCTCAATGCTGTGTACCACCGGGCACATCACCTGTTGCCCAACACACCGTTCGACTGTCTCCCGATGCTTGAACAGCAGATCACCAACATCCTCCAAACTCGCGATTTGAGCGACGCCGCTCCCAGGCATCGCGGTGTCATGAACTTCCACTGGGGATTGTGGAAGCACTTACCGTGGCGCGCTTAAGGCCCGCTCGAACTGCCACCATGCCGAGCTCGCGGATGGGCGTCGTCATACACTCGCCGCAGCCGCTCCGGCGTCACTTTCGTGTAGATCTGGGTGGTGGTCAGGCTGGCATGGCCGAGCAACTCTTGCACTGTCCGTAGATCGGCGCCTCCCTCAACAAGGTGGGTCGCACAAGAATGACGGAGGACATGCGGGTGCACCAGATCGGCCATACCAACCTGCTCGGCTCGACCACGAATCACCAGCCACGCTCCCTGACGAGTTAACCGCCCCCCTCGTTGGTTGAGGAAAACCGCCTCAGCATCTTTACGATTTCTCCACGTCTTCGGAATCATCGCGCCCCGACCTCCCGGGCTGAGCCAATCAGACAACGCAGTCACCGCATAGCGACCCAGCGGCACCATCCGTTCGCGAGAACCCTTGCCGTATGCGCGCAGCGTTTGATCGTCGAGCACCACATCGCCAAGTGACAACCCAATCAACTCACTCACCCGAAGACCACCCGCGTACAGTGTCTCCAAAATCGCACGGTCACGCAACGCCACTGGATCATCGCCACCCACCGCATTGAGCAGCACCATTACCTGTTCAACCGAGAGAGCCTTCGGCAGTGACTGCGGTACTTTCGGCAGCTCGACATTTGCAGTGGGGTCAGTCGAGGAAAACCCTTCATCAGCCAAAAACCGATGCATTGACGTGACCGCAACCGTCGCCCGCTTCACCGAAGCGGCAGCAGCTCCACTATCACGCAGATCAGAAATGTATGCCTGCAGATCACTTTCACCAACCGAAGTGACCGCCACCGAACGTGTATCTAGCCAGGTCATATAAGCGCCCAAATCTCGACGATACGATGTCAACGTATTGACCGATCGGCCTCGCTCTACTTCGAGCCACGTGAGGAACTCCTCACAGCCGTCGGGCAGCACCGGATCAGCCGGCGAGTTGAGACAGCAACAGGGCAATCACTGTTTTACCGTCGGTGATCTTTCCATCGCGAATCATCTGCAATGCGTCGTTCACCGAAATCCGGTGAACGACTAAATGGTCTTCCTCGGGCCCTTGCACATCGCTTCCCACAAACGTCAGACCAGTTCCAACAAAGACACTGATTTCTTCGTCGGCAAATCCAACCGCCACGTGATACGCAATGAGCGGTTTTAACTCAGCGGCGACAAGTCCAACTTCTTCTCTGAGTTCTCGCGCAGCAGCAGCGGATAGATCTTCGCCCGGCTTATCTAGTAGCCCCGCCGGAATCTCCCAGAGCGTGCGATTAATCGCTCCCCGGAACTGCTCGACCAGCGTGACCGTGCCGTCATCGTGGAGTGGCAATACTGCGACTGCGCCGGGATGGCGAACAATCTGACGATCAAACTGTTCACCGGTAGGCGACTCGAACGTCACGTTCATCAACCGGAAAATCGGGCTACGAAACAATTCGGTTTCGCCGAGGTTACGAAACCCGCTCATGGGAACTCAGTCACCAGCAGAGACATCGTCCAACACGTTCAAATCGATAAGACGAGGCTTTCGCCCATCTTCAAAATGCAAGGCGGCATTGATCAGTTCACGAAACAACGGATGCGGCCGATTGGGACGCGACAGAAACTCGGGGTGCGCTTGAGTACCAACCCAATACGGATGTCCAGCCAACTCGATGAACTCCGCCAAACGGCCGTCGGGCGATAACCCGGAAATGATTACTCCAGCTTCGAGCAGCCGACGATGGAACCGTGGGTTGACTTCCCAACGATGACGGTGACGCTCGTACACAACCGGTTCGCCATACGCCGATGCCACTTGTGAGTCGGCGAGCAGCCGGGCTGGATACAACCCCAAGCGCATCGTGCCTCCCTTCTCGGTGACACCACGTTGATCGTCCATCAGGTCGATCACCGGATCGGGAGTGAGCTCGTTGAATTCGGTCGAAGTTGCCTCGGGCAGACCCAGCAAATGACGCGCTGCCTCAATCACCATGACCTGCATACCCAAGCAAATGCCCAGGCACGGAATGTTGTTGACTCGGCTCCACTCGGCTGCCGCGATCATTCCCTCGGTACCACGCTCGCCAAACCCACCGGGAATCACAATTCCGTCAAGGGCGTCAAACCTGGCCGGGTCAGCTTTGAGCAGATCAGGGACCTGTTCTGCCTGGATCCAGTCAATCTCGACATTGGCCCCGAACCACCAACCGCCATGCCGAAGCGATTCGACCACGGATAGATATGCATCTACTAAGTCAACATACTTACCGATCAGACCGATCCGCACGGTTCGATTGGCGCTCTTGATCCGCTGCACCAACGTGATCCACGACGTGAGATCGATCGCATGAGCTTCGGTGTCGATCCGAAGAATCTCGCACACCTGTTGATCAATGCCCTGCGCATGCAGGATCAACGGAATTTCGTACAACGTGTCAGCATCCGCAGCGGTGATCACAGCCGACTCGGGCACGTCACACAAGCTCGAAATTTTGCGCTTAACGTCGTCGCTTAACTCATCGGCACTGCGGGCCACAATGACATCGGGCTGAATCCCACGGGCACGTAATTCGGTGACTGAATGCTGGGTGGGTTTCGTCTTTTGCTCGCCAGAGGGGCCCATGTACGGCACCAACGTGACATGGATGTAGCAGACGTTGTCGCGACCAATGTCTTTACGTAGTTGCCGAATAGCTTCAAGGAACGGAAGAATTTCAATGTCGCCGACGGTGCCGCCGACTTCGCTGATCACCACATCGACTTGATCGCTGTCGAGTGCGCGAATCCGGCGTTTTATCTCATCGGTGATGTGCGGAATCACTTGAACGGTTTTACCCAAGTAGTCGCCTCGGCGCTCTTTGGCCAGCACCGTCTGATACACCGAACCCGTCGTGGCGTTGCCACCCTTCTTCAGACTTTCATCGATGAATCGTTCGTAGTGACCAAGATCGAGGTCAGTCTCCCCTCCGTCTTCGGTGACAAAAACTTCACCGTGTTCAAAGGGGTTCATGGTCCCCGGGTCCACGTTGATATAGGGGTCGAGCTTCTGCATGGTCACTCGAAGACCACGCTGTTTGAGCAAACGGCCGAGCGAAGCGGCCGTGAGGCACTTACCCAGCGAG
>JANMEI010000694.1:0-1110 GCA_031376865.1 Acidimicrobiia bacterium
GACGGTTGACACCGAGAACTCGTCAACATCGAAGCCCAATTGATTGAGGCGCTGCATCCGGCGAGCGATCGCAACTCGATTGCCAGGCTCGACCAATTCTGCCGAATGTAACTCGGCCCACAACAGGTCGTAACGACGGCGAAGGTCTTCGACGATGAAGAGTGGATCGAAGTCTTCCTTCACTCGGCCACCTGATGCCAGGTCGAGCAATTCGCCGCCGACATTGTCATAGGCCAGCATCAAGTCGTGTTCGCGCTGCCCGTTACTCAAACTGTCACGCAGTCGACCGGTCTCAGCGTCAACGAGATACGCGGTCAAACCTCCAGCATCTCGACGAAACAGGGTATTGGACAACGAGCAGTCGCCCCAAAAGAACCCTTCTGAGTGCAACCTGACCAAGAGCAGGGCCATTGCATCTAAGAAGCGATGCTGCAAGTCGGTGATGCCACGACCCATAAACAGGTGCCGGTAGGGGATAGAAAACTGCAAATGCCGGGTAATCAGGACAGACTCAAGCGGTTCTCCTTGCCCGTCTGTCCGGTTGGACACGATGCCGACCGCTTCCACAACGGGGAGGTTCCGGTCGGCCAGATCGCGCAACAACTGATACTCCGAAGCGGCAATATCGAGCGGGAGTTCCTTCAGCGCATAGACGGGGTGCGCATTGCGATTGGCTGGATCGTCCCCATAGTCAACGAATCGAACCACGTGTCGGCTGATGCCGCGAGCAACGTCTACCAACCGGTGGGCCTGGTCGGAACCGAGCCATGACCGCAACGGAAGGTCCCAAGGGAGGTCAAGAAAGTCCGGATTCCCCGGGCGGGCGACAAGTTCGAAGGTACTGCTCATGGGTGTCAGTATCGCGGCCAAAGGTTCAGTAGCGTGTCATCCCGTGGCTAATGAAAAGCGTCAGCGCCAAGATATCGCCCGAGCCGAAAAGCTCGCGCGTGAGGCAGTCGAGAAACAACAAGTGATTCGCAAGGCAAAAACCAAGCGATTCGGTGTGATTGGTGGTGTTCTCGCTGCAGCGATCGCGGTGTTGATCTTCCTGACTGGACGAGGTGGTAGCGACGACGCGAAAAAAACGGTCACCACAGTTGCCACCGCCGC
>JANMEI010000069.1:0-2312 GCA_031376865.1 Acidimicrobiia bacterium
CCTAAGAAAACCGCCGCCACCGCGCCAGACAGCTCAGCCGACCGGATCATCGTTCCAGCATTGCCGGGATCACGAATGTCAACGCCGACGACTACTAATCCGTCTCGGAGCGGTGAAAGTTCGACAAGCTGCAGAAGCGGCGAGTCAACAATGGCAACCACTTGGGGCGGCGACACGGTGTCGGACACCTTCTTCATTGCAGCCTCGGCGATCGAATACGTCACTGTGTCGAGAACGGCCCCGGACGACGTGACGAACTCGGGGGGAACAATTCCACCGAGTGGAACAAACATTTCCCGAACGGTGCGGCCTGAAGCGATGGCCTCGGCCAATACCTTCCAGCCTTCGACGATACAAACGCCAGCCTCGAGACGCGCATCGCGGCGCCCCACGAGGCGCCGCAATCGTTGCAGTTGAGCTGTGGAGGCCTCGGGCAGCAGATATTCCTGCCAACGTCCCGAAGCCATATGCAATCAGCTAGCGGCTTTGGTTTGCTCTGGCAAGGCAGCCTTTGCCGCCTTGACCAATGCACCAAACGCGTTTGGATCAGTGACGGCCAGATCGGCCATGACCTTGCGGTCCACTTCGATGCCAGCCAAGTTCAAGCCGTTAATGAAACGGCTATAGCTCATGCCGTGTTCGCGGCACGCGGCGTTGATGCGCTGAATCCACAGTTGACGGAAGTCACCCTTCCGAGCGCGACGATCGCGGAAGCTGTAGAGCAAGCCGTGCATGACGGCTTCGTTTGCGCCTCGGAAGGTGCGGCTGCGGTTGCCGTAGTAACCCTTCGCCTGCTCCAGCGTTTTCTTGTGCGACTTTTTGGCGTTGACGCCGTTTTTAACTCGTGCCATGACGAAACTCCTCTTTCCTGGTCTCTATCTCGGGCCGGCTCAGAGGCCGAGCATCTTCTTGGCGTTAGCAGCGTCGGTGGTGTTCAATACGGCGTCGCCAGCAAGGCGGCGGGTACGTGTTGAGCTCTTGTGTTCGAGCTTGTGATAGGCGAACGCACGAGCGTGCATGACTTTGCCGGTACCGGTGAGGCGGAAACGCTTCTTGGCAGCTCGGTTGGTTTTCATCTTTGGCATGGTGATCTCTCGGTGTTCTCCGGAGCGGAGGTAAGGAGGTGAGGTAAAACGTGGTGAATCAGGATTCGACGGAAGATTCGACATCGGTGACAACCGATGCTGCTTCTTCCGGCGGTGAGGCTTCGGCAGCGGGCGCCACTGGAGCTTCAGGTGATGAATTGGGTGAGGATTTAGCTGACGTGGCTGCTTCGATGCGAGCAGGCTTTGGGTTACCAACGGAAGGCTTCGGAGGACGATCAGGCTGGGCCAGAAGGTCGACTTTGATCTTCTTGTCCGGTGCGAGCACCATCACCATGTTCTTGCCATCGAGCTTTGGCATTGCTTCCACCTTGGCCGAGTTGAGGTACACCTCAGCTATGCGGTCAAGGATGCGCTTACCAAGTTCGGGGTGGGCGATTTCTCGACCTCGGAACATGATCGTGATCTTCACCTTGTGGCCTTCGGCGAGAAACTCGCCAACCTTGCGGGTCTTGGTATCGAAGTCGCCGTCACCAATTTTTGGCCGGTACTTCATTTCCTTGATCGCAATAGTTTGGGCCTTACGGCGGGACTCTTTGTCGCGTTGGGCGAGCTCGTACCGGTACTTGCCGTAGTCGAGAATCTTGCACACTGGCGGGGCAGCCATTGGTGCTATCTCGACGAGGTCCAACTCCAACCCACGCGCCATGGTGAGCGCTTCGGGGAGGGGTTTGATGCCAAGTTGGGCACCATCTGGACCGATCAGACGTACTTCACGAGCGCGAATGCGATCGTTGATACGGTGCTCGTTTGGGTCAGTAGCGATTCGGCATCACTCCTCGGTTCTTTCTGGGTCTTGGTGGCCATTGTTCAAGCAAGCACCAAGAAACCAGCCCGAGTGGGCTCGAATCAGAGGACCCGGGAGCCATTGAGAGGCATCGGGTGGGGCAAAGTGGGGTGCTGTGAGGCACGCTGTAACACGCACTGCAAAACACACCACGCCCGCTTGGACATAGGTTGTTGGGTTATAGGGTAGCAGTCATGAGCTCCCTGTGGACACCAGGCGGCGAGCACCAGGTGCCGCGCCCTTCGCCAAATCCCTCCTCACCCCGAACTAGTTCACCTGCAGATTCACAAGAATCCAGTTCGCGTGGCCTGGGCGGCTACGACGATGACTATGCCGTTGGCGACCTGACCCCTGAGGAAGAAGCCGAGCTGCGAGCGATGCAGGAGCAGCTCGTCAGTGTGCCAGCTGCTGCGGTGATCTCC
>JANMEI010000697.1:0-3852 GCA_031376865.1 Acidimicrobiia bacterium
CTGGCCGTCATCTACCCCGTTGGTGAAGATCACCATGACCGAATCGCACAGGGCGACGGTGGTGTTGCATGGCGAGTCGTTCGATGAAGCGTTTGCTCATGCCGAGTTGCTTGAAACGTCGATGGGCCTGACGTTTGTGCATCCGTTCGATGATCCAGTCGTGATCGCAGGGCAGGGGACCGTTGCCTTGGAGTTGCTGGCTGACGCTCCAGATCTTGATGTGGTGGTTGTCCCGATCGGTGGCGGCGGATTGATATCGGGTGTGAGCATCGTGGTCAACGAGTTGCGACCCCAGGCCGAGGTGATTGGCGTCCAAGCCGAGCTGTTCCCGTCGATGTTCAACTTGGTTGCAGATGCGCAGCTTCCGGTTGGTGGTGACACCATTGCCGAAGGGATAGCGGTTGCTGAGCCAGGGCAGGTCACCCGTCAAATTGTACGCGCGCTGGTAAACGATGTTGTGCTGGTGAACGAGCGTGATATTGAGTTAGCGATTGCATTGCTGGCTCAGATCGAAAAGACGGTGGTCGAAGGCGCTGGGGCCGCTGGCTTGGCGGCGTTGTTGGCTGATCCGAAACGCTTTGCCGGTAAGCGGGTGGGTTTGATTCTGTGTGGGGGCAATATCGATACTCGCTTGTTAGCCAATGTGCTGACCCGAGCGTTGGTGCATGCTGGATCGTTGAGTCGCATACGAATTCCGTTGCCCGATCGTCCCGGGGTAATGGCGAAGCTGACCTCGGTGTTTCACGACGAACGCGTCAACATTGTCGAGATCGCTCATCAAAGGGTGTACTCGTCGCTGCCAGCCAAGGTGCTGGTGGTGCAGGTGGAATGTGAAACTCGCAACGCTGCGCACCGTGATCAGTTGGTTGCGGCATTGCAGGCCGCTGGGTACGACGCTTCGTTAGTTATCGACTAACCGAGAGATGCGGCATCGGGGCCAATCACGTTGGTTTGGCGTGGAAAACTGATCCGATGAAGATTGCGTTGGTCACGGCGGTTGCGGCTCGAGGAACAGACCCTGACGAGCAACCGGTGATCGACGCACTCGCAGGTGCCGGTTTCGAGGTTGATGTTCAACCGTGGGACGACCAAACCGTGCGCTGGGCCGATTACGACCTGGCGATCATCCGGTCGACCTATGACTACATGGACCATCTGGAGAAGTTCTTCGCCTGGCTGGGAGCCGTCTCTGCGATGACCACCCTGGCCAACCCGTTCGCTGCCGTGAAATGGTCGCTGGACAAACACTATTTTCAGGAGCTGTCTGACGCAGGGGTGCCCGTGGTTCCGTCGCTGTTTGTCGAACCCGGCCAATCAGTTGACAACGCATTGGGAGCATTTGAACGATTCGTCGTGAAGCCATGTGTCGGCTGCGGATCTCGCGGCGTGTCGTCCTACGATGTGATCGGCCAACCGGAGCATAAACAGGCGGCGCGCAGTCATATGCGCGCATTGCTTGATGAAGGCCGGTCGGTCATGGTGCAGCCGATGATTTCGTCGGTGTCCACTCGGGGCGAAATGCCAATGGTGTTTTTCGGTGGCATCTTCAGTCATGGTGCTTCGAAGCGAGTGTCGATTCCCAGCGGGGGCGAGCTGATCTCCGGCCTGTTTGCCCCGGAAGACAACCGACCCATTCAACCGACCCAGCGCGAGATCGAGGTTGCTACTCAGGCTATGAATGCTGTGCCGTCATCGGTTGGGCGACTGTTGTACGGCCGTGTTGATTTGGTTTGGGGCGATGACGGCGAACCGCTGGTGCTCGAAGTGGAGCTGGCTGAGCCATCACTGTTCTTTCCGCAATCGCCGCTGTCGGTGGCCAACCTTGTAGCTGCAGTTCGAGCGATGTCTATTCGTAACTAATTTCTGAAGTCGCGTGGCACACCGGGCAACGCATTGGTATGGTCGCCAGAAGCGCGGCGAAGGCCGCCAGATGATGGGTGGTTTGCATGGCAGAGTCGCAGCCAATCAGCACAGGTGCTGCCGTGGGCCTTAGTACCAAACCGCAGGTTGAAGTTCGATCGGTCTCACGTACGCTGTCCTTAACAGCGATTGTCTCGATCATCTTTTTTACAGTCTCTGGTGGGCCCTACGGACTTGAAGATGTGTTTGGCTTAAGCGGCGCTGGTGCAGGGTTGTTGCTGGTCATCATCACGCCGTTGATTTGGAGCGCACCCATTTCGTTGATGTGTGCAGAGTTGGCAACGGCGATGCCATCGCAAGGTGGCTACTACGTGTGGAGCAAGCGAGCGCTGGGCGCTCGGGGTGCCTTTTGTCAAGGTTGGTGGGCCTGGCTCACGACCTGGGTCGATATGGCGCTGTATCCGTTGTTGTTCGTGCAGTATCTCGCATACTTTTGGCCGGCTGTTGGTCCGGAAGGAAGCGTGTTCGCCAAAAAGGGCGTCATGCTGGTGATGATTTGGGTGTTTGTGATGCTCAACTTGCGCGGGTCGGGTGCGGTTGGCGGATCGGCGAAGGTGCTTGGGGTGTTGTTGTTGTCGCCGTTTGTGTTGATGATCGTGATTGGCCTCTACAAGGGCATCGTCAACGGTTTTCCCAACAACCCGTTTGTTCCGTTTAAAGCCAAGGGCACCTCAACGTTTGGGGCCATGACGGGCGGATTGTTTGTGGTGATGTGGAACTACCTGGGCTGGGAAGGTGTTTCAACGGTCGCTGGCGAAATGAAGAACCCGCGTCGCGATTATCCACGTGCACTGAGTATCTCTATTCCGCTCATTACGCTGGTGTATCTCATTCCGTCGCTGATCGGGCTTGCGTACGCGAGTACGTCCAAAGTCGAATGGACAGCGGGAACATGGACCACGGTGGCCGAGATCACTGCCGGAAAGTGGTTGGGAGTTTTGATGTCGGTGATGGGGATGGCTTCTGCGATCGGGCTGTTTGCTGGGCTGCTAATGGTCAATAGTCGGGTCCCGTTTGTCATGGGTCGCGATGGGTATTTCCCTCGCAACTTCATGAAGCTCAACAAGAACAGGGCGCCGTGGGTGTCGCTGGTAGTCAGTGCACTTATCTACTCGGCAGTGGTGTTGTTGTTCAATGATTTTGAGGCGCTGGCAACAGTCGACGTGATGCTCTACTGCGGTGTGTTGTTCCTTGAGTTTGCGTCCCTCCTGGTTTTGCGGGCCAAGCAGCCCGAGCTGGCTCGGCCGTTTCGCATACCGGGTGGTTGGTTTGGGGCGATTGCTGTTTTGGTCGGGCCGCTGTTGGTGGTGGCGGTGGCCATCAAGGGTCAGGTCGATGATGTCGGTCTGTGGAATGGCCTACTGAAGGCATTGGTGCTGATGGCGTCAGGCTTGCTGCTGTTCCCAATTGCAAAGTGGTGGAAAACAAAGAATGCCTATGCCGACGATCCAACACTGTTTGATGGCCCCGATGCTGAACCCGGAGAATTGATATGAGTACGGAGAAACCAATCGAAGACCTGATCGACAGCACATTGCTGGGCAGGCCCGAGAATTGGGACGAGCCGGTTCGTCTTCCCGACATCCCCGACAGCGTCACCACGGTGATGGTGCCGTTTGACGGATCGCCCCACAGCGAGTCTGGGCTTGCTCATGCTGTTCGATTGGCTGGCTGGACAGGCGCTGAAATTTTGGTGTTGGTTGCGTTTGATCCGCCGCAACGAATGAAGCGCCGCTCGATGCTGCCCGCCGAGTCGATTGTTGCCGCCATGGAGGCTGATGCCAAGGAGTTAGCTACCGAAACGGTGCAACTCCTCCTTGACCGAGGTTGCAAAGCCCGAGGACTGGTTGTTCGTGGTGATCCAGCTGATGTGATCCTCGAAACGATTGATCACGAATCGGTTGACATCGTGGTGATGGGCCGACGTGGGGC
>JANMEI010000698.1:0-1831 GCA_031376865.1 Acidimicrobiia bacterium
CGTTCCTCTGCGGACGTATCGCCGGTGCGGGTAGCGACGTAGATGTCGGGTGCAGGCAGACCTTGTGACACGGCTTCGCGAGTGAGCCCAATCAACGGTGCTCGCAGATTGCGTTCCACGTCGTAGATCAGCGCCTTCAGGGGCGAGATGTACAGCACACGCACGCCACCATCGGCGGCCGGGTTTGCTTTTGGTTCACCCTTCTTGCGGCGTCCTTCGCGCTTTGGCACTCGTTTCGTTGGCGTGGTGGCTAGCCGATCCAACGCGTACAGGAACGCAGCAAGGGTTTTGCCTGATCCGGTGGGGGCGAGGATCAGCGTATGACTACCATCGGCAATTGCCGCCCAGCCCTGCGCTTGGGCAGTGGTGGGTGCCTCAAAGCTCTTCGCGAACCACGCAGCCGTTACCGGCGAAAAGACGTTGAGCGCATCCACAACCTGCAGCGTACAAGTGGTTGGTTACATAGGGACTATCGACGCACGATCAGAGAGCGGGTTTCTTCAACTGAGTCTGACCAATGGTGTTTGTACGGCATATCCATGCCCAGGTCGTAGCGACTTACACCTATTTGCGCCACACGGTGCAGTTCGTGATATTGCAACAGATGGCCAATCGAGTACTTCTCGAACCCTGCGGCAAAGGACACTTGCAAACCTCGATACGTGTCGGCGCGAACAGCTCCGAGGATGTACCCAACGTCGACACCATCGACGATTGCTACCGACGCACGCAAACGTTGTTCGGCCCGCAGCGGAGCAGCCATATGACGATAAAAGTTGCCCATGTCGCCACCGAGAAGGCCGGACTCTTCTTGGCCCTTCCATGAGGATGCTTCAATGACCATCAGCCGATTGATGACCTCATCAGCTGAAAGCGAATCCAACGTTTCAATCACCAGTCCGTTTGCTTCGCCGTAGCGTTGCGCTTTTCGCACGTTGCGCCGGAATTTGTCGCCGCGTCGCGCCCACCACGCGTCGACATCGGAGACATCGGCCACTAGTCGCACCGTTGCGGGACCACCAAACAACTGGTGATGTTGGCCAAACGCGCTCATGCATGCACGGTCGAGCGATGACCCTTCCATGACCCCGGTGAGCAACACC
Source organism: Acidimicrobiia bacterium (assembly GCA_031376865.1). Taxonomy (GTDB): domain Bacteria; phylum Actinomycetota; class Acidimicrobiia; order Acidimicrobiales; family JANYDT01; genus JANNBN01. The sequence goes on from JANMEI010000698.1 coordinate 1,104, forward strand.
AGATCCCAGTCGGGAATGTCGTCTAACTCCCGGCACACATCTGCGACGAGGCGACTGAGGTTGTTTCCAGCGATCGGCGATGCGAAGCCCCACACCGGGTCGAGAGCGATCAACGCACTGGCCTCCTCCAGTTCCAACCGGCCGAACGCTGCCCAGCCATCATCGGAACGAAGCACTACTTCGGGGCCGGTACCCCAGGTTTTATGGGTGCTAAAGCACCAATCTGACCCGGTTGACCAGGTGTCAAGGCCAACAGTTTCGTTAACCGATGCGTCCCATGATGCACGGTTGGCAACCAGGTCGGCAAAGGTCACGCGATCCATGTGTCGATCAGTCTGCCTGAGACAAACCGCTATCGCTTACGGGCACCCATGTTGGTGAGGAGATCTGCTTCACGTTTCTGGGCGATCCGTGACGAAACCGTAAGCCCAACAAGCCACACTGCCGTCGACCAGGCGCCAGAGAATCCTATTCCGATGCTCAGTGACCACCAGGTGCTCGCTCGAACGGCGACGTACATCACGAGTGCAATCGGGAAGATGAGTCCGCCGATCGCGAACATCGACGTAACCCCGAGCAGACCAATGAGCATGCCTTCGCCCGATGAAGGTCGTCTGTTCGCATACGGATTGTCTTGATCGTGCTGCGCAAACGGAGCAAGGACTGACACCATGCAACCGGTTCCGAGCGGGATTCCCCAGCAAACGAGGGTCAATGCGATCATCAAT
>JANMEI010000721.1:0-6397 GCA_031376865.1 Acidimicrobiia bacterium
TCTTCTTCGGAGACCAACGCCGGATCGGTTCGAACATAAGGGTCGGCACAGAGGACGTTGCCCGCCCGAAATCGCAAGATTCGTTTCAACTTGTACGACAACGAGGAACGCGTGTCATCGCTCTCGCCTTTGAAGGCCATACCCATGATCCCCACCGTGGCGTTGGGCAGATCAAACCGTGCCGCCATCTTTGACACGACATAGAGCGGCAAACCTTCGTTGACCAACATTGCTGAATGGCCAAGTACGAACTTGTTATCGTTGAACGCTGCCAGTTGCATGGTGTCTTTGAAGAGGCAGGGACCGGCGGCGAAGCCAGGCCCGGGCATGTCCGCAGCACGTGGGTAATCGAACGTGATCGCATGGCGAATCCGTTCGAAGTCCAATCCGAAATCGTTAGCCATCATGAAGAGCTGGTTTGCCGCAGCAAACTTGATGTAACGCCACGTATTGGTGAACAACTTGGCCAGCTCGGCTTCTTCAGGTGTGGTCCGAACAGTCGACGTGGTGAGATTGCGAAAAAGCTTTTCCGCCCGAGCTAAAGCGTCATCCGTACGCGCGCTAACAATCTGTGGCAACTCGAACAACTCGGTCATGGCTTTGCCTTCAGCAATTCGTTCAGGACAAAACGCAACTTCAACCTGACTAAGCCCCGCTTTTGCCAAACCTTGCTCAACGAGAGCCGTCACACCGGGATACACCGTTGACCTCAGCACCAGCATCTGTCCCGGCCGCAGGTACTGATGCACCGCAGCGACGGCATCGGGCACCGCACGGGCATCGGGGTTGAGGTGCTCATCTACGGGAGTGCCAATGACGACCACCACATGTGACGCACCCGAAATCACCGAGGGATCAATTGAAGCCCGGAACATGCCGTTTGCAACGACCCGCTCGATCACTGGGCCAGCATCGGGCTCGTCGAACGGAAGGACACCCTTGTTGACCATGGCCACCGTGTCCGGATTGATGTCATAGGACACCGTGCGCAGCCCCCGGTCAGCGAAAGCGATCGCTAATGGCAGCCCAACGTGGCCGCATCCGCCCACCACAACAACATCGGTCTGATCGGATTCAGGAGAGGCAGCCATGGGTGACAAACCTTAGGCGCTACCTCTCCCAGACCTATGTCAATCACTCAGCGTCGTAAACGACCGTCCGGGCATCACCAGATGGTGATCCGTTCGGCCGGCGGCAACCACATCGCGTCACCTTCTTTGATCCCGAAGGCCTCGTAAAAGGCGTCCATGTTTCGCAACGGTTGGGTGGCACGAACACTGGCAGGCGAATGGACATCAGCGGTCAACAAGAATTTGGCAAACTCTGGCCGGGACTTGTCTTTCCAGGCTTGCGCCCACGCCACGAAGAAACGTTGCTTCTGCGTGAGACCATCAATGACCCCCGGATCAGGGATCTTTCCCAGGCGGGCAACCAGTGCGTCGTAGGCGACCTGAACACCGCCAAGATCGGCAACGTTTTCCCCGACTGTCAGCGTTCCATCGACCGTGCCCACGTCAGGAATCTTGATCGCACTGAACTGGCTAGCCAACCGAGCATTGAGACCCTCAAAGGACTTACGATCCGCCTCGGTCCACCAGCTCACCAATCGACCGTCGCCATCGAACTGCGATCCGCTGATATCGAATCCGTGGGTCAACTCGTGCCCGATCACTGCCCCGATGGCACCGAAGTTGGCAGCCGGGTCATTTTTCACATCGAAAAACACGCCAGCCAGAATGCCGGCTGGAAAATTGATCGTGTTATCGGTCGGATTGTAAAATGCGTTGACCCAGGCAACCGGACCCCAGTTTGACTGGTCAACTGGTTTCCCGACCTTGCCCAACTCGGCTCTTAGTGACGCTTCGCCGAAGTTCTGAATACTCTCGACGTACGAAGCACCCAGCGTCACATTGTCGTAATTCAGAAAACGATCGGGGTAGGCAACGCGCACCTTCACCTTGTTCAGCTTCTCGATCGCTTGTACTTTCGTTTCCGTTGACATCCACTTGTTGGATTCGATGCGACCTCGAAACGCAGTCAATACTTCTTGGGTCATCGTGACCACTTCAGCTTTGGCTGCTTCAGAGAAATGTTGTTCCACATACAACTTGCCGATTGCGTCGGGCATCCTGTCGCCGACTTGGCCTAACGCACGTCGCTCCAACGGTGCTCGTTGTTCTTGGCCATTGAGCGTTTTGCCAAAGAAGGCGAACTGCAACTCTCCAATGTCATCGGACAGATACGGGCCCGCGGCAACGAGGAGCTGTGACACCTGAAGTGCCTTCACTGTTGACAGTGGCACCTCCTTGAACACGGATTCGAGCTTCTTGATGTAGTTCGGCTCGGTGAGAATCACCGTTGACTCGGGAGTGAGGCTTGCCAGCGAGATGATTTCTGACCAATCAACCGACGGTGTCAGCTTTTGCAGGCCCTTCACACTGATTGGCACATTTGCCAGCTCGTAATTGGCAGCGAGCAGCCGAGGGTCGAGGTAGAGACCGGCAATGGTCTTTTCCAACGCGAAGACCCGCTTCGATTCCTTCTTGGCTGCGGCAGTCGAGTACCCGGCGAACTTCAGCTGCTGGGCCAGGAAGCTGACGTATGCCTGTTGACCCGCCTTCGATGAAGCGTCCTTGCCCAAATAGAAATCACGCGAACCAAGACCGAGTTGCGGGCCTCCAAGGGTGAGTGCGTTGGTGGAAGGATCTGACGGGACAGGGCTCACGAACGGGGCAAGGGGCCCGAGGCCGTCGCCAACCGCAAACAGTTGCTTGAGGGATTTTGCGGTGCGAATCTGCCGAAGATCTTTGGCGATTGGCTTGAGGCCAGCTGCGTTGCGGGCCTCGATATTGGTGGCTTGGGCAAACAGCGCCGCTAACTTCTGACCGTCAGCACTGCTTTGCGGCGCGCGCAGGATGGCCAACAGTTTGGCATCGAGCGGATCGCCAACCTCATCGAAACTTCCGTAACCGGGACGGTCAGCGGGAATAGTCGTTTTGTCTGACCACAGACCATTTGCGTATCGAACAAAGTCGTTACGAGGGTCTGCTTTGGTATCGATATCGGCTGCGGTGAGTGCATTCGATGGATTGGCAACAGCAGTGACGGACCCGACCAGAAGTACAACAAACGCACGTTGTCGGAATCGTGACCACCGCCCGGGGGGATTGGTGTTCATGATGCTCCTTTGTAGGTAACCCACAAAGCATTTCATGCGTCTTGCGATATTGGGATGGTTCCAGTTAGCGGATTCCGGGATGGTTCAGGGTTGGACAAGCACCTTGACGTGTTGCTCCGGATTACTCAACGCAACGAACGCGCCACTGACCTCCGACAGTGGCACCACGCCAGTAATCAATGGCGATCCATCGATACGACCTTCAGCAAGATGACCGAGCGTCTCGGCAAATTCTTGCGGCGAATAGCCCAAAACGAACTGCAGGTTCAGTTCTTTGTTGATTCCCCAAATGGGCGTGATCATGTCGGGTTCCATACATACACCTACGACCACGATTCGACTGTGTCGTGGTGCGCGTTGCATCACCCGATTCAAAATACCCTGCACACCTATGGCTTCGAACTGCACCACCGTGGTGGCACCCGCTTCGCGATGCCACACATCCCACACATCGTCAACGGCTGGATCAACGACGATCGACGCACCAAGCCGAGCAGCAAGGGCACGACGTGCCGGTGAGAAATCGCATGCGATCACCGTTCGATCACCCAGCAGTTTCAGCGCAGCAATGACAGCCAAACCAACCGGACCACAACCATGCACAATGACCGATTCGCCCGGCGCCAACTGTGCTTTGTTGACTGCGTGCAAACCGACTGCCATCGGTTCTGTCAATGCAGCGTGCTGGACAGGCAAACCGTTGGGCACGGGCAGCAGCATCGGCGTAAACAGCCGCATCATCTCGGCGTACCCCCCGTTGAACTGATTGCTGTACCCAACCGCCATCGCGTTGTCAGCTGTCGGCGGCATTGCCGAGAAAATGACGGGCATGGAAACCACCGGGGTGCCTACCGCCGGAGCGTTGTCAGGTGCGTTGGGCCCGTGCTCCAAAACTTCAGCCACAAACTCGTGACCCATCACTATGTCTTGCTCGAGGTCCAAGCCACCTCGGCCACCACCCTCGGCGGACAGTTCGATCAGGCGTTGACCATGGTGAACGAAGTGCAGGTCGGACCCGCAGATGCCACAGGCCAACGTTTTGACCAATGTCTGCAAGGGGCCGGGCTGTGGATCGGGAGGATCCGCCACCACGAGCGACCCCCCGCGAAGGACAACGGCTTTCAAGAGGCGATACGAGCGAGCATCACCCGGCGCTCGGTTTCGTTCAACCCACCCCAGATACCGTGAGGTTCGCGGATATCGATGGCGTAGTTCAGGCAATCAGCCTTGACATTGCACTGAGCGCAGATGGACTTCGCAGAACGCTCGCGGCGCTCCTTTTCGTCCTTCTTTTCGAAGTGCGATGGCGGAAAGAACATCGTGGACTGCGGACCTTTGCATGCTGCTTTGTGTTGCCACAGCTCGTCAACCAAACCCATTTGGAACCCCCAAGACGTCGGAACGTCGCTCACGGTACGTGTCACAGGTCACAAACGCAAGGGGTTAATCCAGAAATCCTCACCAATTCGTATGAAGCGTGCACTCAGTGCGATAACGAAGGTTCAGTTCTGAGGGCGTGAGCGGGTACCGTTTCGGGGTGACCGACCAGCCACCACCCGACGGATTTCCGGAGCAACCCGCCCAGGGCCCGGTGCAAGACCCTGTGCAGGGCCCGCTGCAGAGCCCTGTGCAGGGCCCTATGCAGAGCCCTATGCAGAGCCCGCAAGGATACGGGCCGGTTGGGTATGGCCCGCAGGGATATGGGCCACCGTATGTTCCGCCCTCCGGCACGCCACCACTCGATTTTGGCGAGGTACTTGACCGAGGTTTCCGTCTGTGGTGGAAAACGATCCGTACCACCCTCCCGTGGCTGCTGGCCATCGTGCTCCCCACTCAGATATTCGCTGTTTGGGTAGCCAGTCGACCAGGAGGCTTTCAAGAGTGGTCGGAGAACTTTCAAAAGCAATCTCAACAGCCAGGCGCGACCCCCGACTTTTCTGGTTTGAACAGCGCATTGGGGTCATTGTTGCCCCTGTTGCTCTTGGGTCTGCTCACCAACTTGTTCGCCCAAGGCATGCTCACTGCGTTTTACACCGATCGCATATTGCTTCGAAACACCCCAATCCGTGACTGCATGCGATCAATCATTGGACGTCTGTTGCCGCTGGCTGGGGTTGCGCTACTCAGTGGACTTGCCGGAATGCTCGGCCTGCTGATGTGCTGCATCGGAATTTTGTTCTTCATGACTCGCCTTGCGGTTGCCTCACAGGTCTGCGTCGTCGAACGGGCCGGGCCAAGCCAGTCACTGAAACGATCGTGGGATCTGACCGAGAAACGATTTTGGCCGATGCTGGGTCTGGTCATCGTTACCGCCGTGATCGCCCAGATTGTCAATCTGCCCTTTTCTACGCTCGGCACTGCCCTCGGCAAAGCGATTCCCGGAATCGGCGGAAACGTTGTCAACGTTGCACTCACCACGGTCGGCAGTGCACTTGCCACCGGCTTGGGGGCAGCATTCATGGTGTTTGCATACCTTGATCTGCGGGTGCGGTTCGAACGTCTTGACCTCGGTCTCATCGCAGCCCAAGCCAACGCTCCTGCATAACTCATGACGGGCACTTCCCCAGTGCTGATTGCTATCGAAGGCCTCGACGCGTCAGGAAAAAGCACCCAGGCCGATCGTTTAGCCGAATCGCTCACCAAACAAGGAAAGGCTGTTGGCCAATGGTCGTTTCCTCGCTACGACTCCTTTTTTGGAACGCGTATCGGCGCACTGCTGCGCGGGAACGAATCGGTTACAGCGGCGTCGCTTGACCCACGATCGATGGCGTTGTGGTTCGCAATGGATCGTTGGGATGCAATCCGTGCGGGACTGCCAACGGCCGACGTCGTGATCCTCAATCGATGGACCCTCTCGAACGCCGTCTACCAGGGTGCGCGTTGCTCCACCGACAGCGAGGCCGATGCCGTCTTCGACTGGGTGCTCAACCTCGAAGAATCTGTGCTGCAGTTGCCAGTTCCGTTGACCACCATTTTGCTGGACATCAGCGTCGAAACTTCGATGCAGCGGGCACGGACTCGGGCCGCACAAACCGGCGCAACCCCCGACGTATACGAATCGTATGCGTCTTTACTGTCAGCATCGCGCAGGCTCTACCAACGAGCTGCAGCAACCGGACACGGCACGATCATCAATGTCGACAATCGCACTATTGACGACATCCACACCGACGTCAGCGCCCTGGTAACTCAGTCGCTTCGCTAATCCTTCGGACTCGC